>JAOZMV010000169.1 GCA_029934095.1 Desulfuromusa sp.
GGTTTTTTTGTTGGTGGGATAGTTTTGTATTTCTGATTTAAACTATGGTAAAAACACTGATGTTTGATGTTGTAGAATAAATAGTGTGAGTGTAAACACGCCTAACTGGTCGTGAATGATCTTTTATTGTTGTGGGATCAATCATTTGCCAGCCCCTGGCTTAGGAGCAATAATCTAACTGCCATGGCTTCTTCTTTTATTTCTAACCGGCAATGTTACCGGATGGTCAAATTACTGGCAATGAGTGTGTTGGTAGCTGTTTTATCCTTCTGCTTGGCTGGTTGCACCATGCTTGGTCCTGATTACCAAACGCCAGAGGCTCGTGTCCCCGATGCCTGGAGTGAGCAGGATAGTAAACTCTTTCAAAAACCTTCTGAAGAAGAATCAGTTTTATGGTGGCAACAGTTTAATGATCCGGTGCTGGATAGATTGATTCAGGCGGCCTATGAGCAAAACCTTTCACTTAGGAGTGCGGGGTTGCGGATCATGGAAGCGCGGGCACAACAGAGTTTGGTGCGGGGGACTATATGGCCCCAATCACAGACAATGAATGGTGATTTCTTCACTAGGAGTACCCCAGGTTCAGGAAATAACAGTTCTTATACCACCGCATCAGTTGGCTTTGATGCCGCTTGGGAGATGGATTTTTGGGGTAAATTTCGCCGCTCGATCGAATCTGCTGATGCAAACCTGCTATCGACGATGGCCGATTACGATGACATTCTGGTTTCATTAACTGCCGAAGTTGCCAGAACTTATATTGATATCTGTACGATTGAAGAACGGATCCGGCTGGCTGAAAAAAACATTGAATTACAGCAGAATGGACTCCGTTTGGTTCAGGATCAGTTTGATGCTGGTACGGTGACTAAACTTGATCTGCACCAGGCAGAAACATTGTTAGTCGGTACCCAGGCCTCTATTCCAGAGATGCAGAGAAGTTTGTTTATTGATAAACATGCTCTGGCATTACTACTTGGAATTCTGCCCAAAGAACTCGGTGAGTTCTTTGACATCACCGAGGCAATCCCAACCGTTGATAACACGATAATCACCACTATTCCCGCAGCTTTGTTACGCCGCCGTCCAGATATCCGTCGAGCCGAAATGCAGACAGCGGCTCAGTCGAGTCAAATTGGTATTGCCAGAGCCGAGTTGTTTCCCAGTTTTACTTTATTTGGCTCTCTGGGTTGGAGTGCAAATGATCTGGGAAATAATGAACTTGGTGATATTTTTTCAAGTAATAGTTTTTATTTTAGTTTTGGCCCGGCGTTCAAGTGGAACCTGTTTAATTATGGACGCCTTAAAAATCAGGTTCGTATTCAGGATGCCAGATTGCAACAATTGATAACCAATTATCAACAGACGGTATTGGGGGCGGCACGAGAGGTTGAAGACAGTATGACCAGCCTCGTTTACGCTCATCGGCAAGCGGGTTTTTTGCGTCAGGGGATCAGCAGTTCGAGTAAGTCTTTGGAACTGGCACTGCTCCAGTATGAAGAGGGATTTATCGATTATCAGCGGGTGCTTGATTCAACTCGGGCGATGATTCAGAAGCAGGATCAATATGCTAAAATACAGGGTTATATATCAACCACTGTTGTCGCTCTTTACAAGGCTCTTGGTGGTGGCTGGCAGATTCGGGAAGGGGAGGCATATCTAGCTCCGGAGGTGAAAAAACAGATGCAAGATCGAACCGATTGGGGAACCCTGCTTGACCAGAATGTTGACCCCGAGGAAGAACGTCAATAATGGTGCAGATGGAGCAATCTGGAATTGTGGGGTATGGTTGGTTGGCAATTTTGTGACGGACAGGAAGAACAGACAGAGAGACGATGTGGATTAAACCGGCGGTAAAATTAGCTGACATTATAACTATTTTATAGACCAAGTGGTGCCTATGTCTGATAACCAAAAAACAACTGAAAAAAAAGATTCTGCGGCAGAAGAATCTGATACTTCTTCAACCGCAGCAAATAAGTGCAATGAAAAGAAACAGGGCGACCCGGTTAAACTTTGGACTGCGCTTACCATTGCCCTTTGTATCGCAATATTTGTTGGTCATATTCTGGCCGATAAATATACGCCATACACCAGTAATGGACGCCTGGAGGCGTATATTGTTCCCATTGCTCCTGAGGTGTCGGGGACTTTAATCAACGTCAATGTGGAACATAACCAATTGGTCAGCCCTGGGCAGGTGTTAGCGGTCATTGATCCAATCCAGTATGAACTTGCAGTTCGTCGGGAGCAGGCTGATCTACAACAGGCATCGCAGACTACCAGTGCAGATATCTCTTCGGTAACCACTGCTCAGGCACGGGTAGACGAGGCACTGGCAAATTTACATAATGCAGAGATTAAAGGTGAGCGGGCTATTAAACTCTCGAAAAAAGGGGCTGCGTCAATTGCCCGGGCAGATGATGCTCGTTCAAATATTGAATCTAAAAAAGCTCAACTGGCCAGTAGCCGTTCGGAGCTTGAAAAAGCCAAGGCAAGTCTCGGTAGCACGGGTCAAAATAATGCCAGAATACGGGCTGCCATAGTCGCCCTCGAAACGGCACAACTTGATCTGAGTCGCACCTCTATCAGGGCACCATCTGCGGGGATAATTACCAATCTTACGGTTGATGTCGGTCAATATGCCAATGCCGGTGCCCCCATTATGACTTTTATCTCTACTCGCTCTGTCTGGGTACAGGCAGATCTGCGTGAAAACTGTCTGTTGAATATCAAGAAAAATGATCCTGTTGAACTTGTACTTGATGCCGCACCCGGAAGAATCTTCAATGGCAAGGTCATGAGTGTTGGTTACGGCGTTGCGGATGATAGCGGTAATACTTTGGGAACTCTGGCAACGGTACAGCCAAATCAGGGATGGTTGCGACAGGCTCAGCATTTACCGGTGCTGATAGAATTTACGGATGATGAGGCCAATTCATTTAAACGCGCTGGTGGTCAGGTCAACGTGATCATATATACTGGCGATAATTCCCTACTTAACCTGATCGGGCACCTATGGATTCGCACAGTAAGTTTGCTTTCTCATATCTATTGATCAGATCATGACCCTGCAAACAGTTGCCATCTTGCGTATGACAGTCGGCTTAACTGCAGCAATTGGTATTTTTTATGCTATTGCCTGGCCATTTTATTTTATCGGACCATTGTTTGCTGCAATCTTTCTGGTTTTCCCGGCCTGGATCGGCTGGAAAATGGCGGTTCAACTGTTGGCACGTCTGGCTGTCAGCCTGTTGGCTGGGCTGATGATTAGTGAATACCTGCTCAGTTTTCCGCCCCTTTGTGTGTTGATATATGGGCTGATCTTCTTTTATATCTATTATAATGACACCCCTACAGCACCGCCGATGGCGGCATTGTTTATGACCCTTGGGGTCACCATGGTGCCAATTATGGGGATTACCAATGGAGCTGTCCCGTATATTATTGCTGCAGGTTTGATGATGAATATGGCAGCTGGTCTTTTTGTTGCCTGGCTGTTCCATTCTCTTATCCCCAATCGTCTAGCGCAACAAAATGATCAACCTGCACCGAAAAAACCAGCAGCCCCGCCACCACAACCTTCAAGAGAAGAGCGGGTTCGTCTGGCTCTGGTCAGTACTATTGTTGCCCTTACAGCGGTTATCATTTTCTTTTCCTTTAATCTGAGTTCCTATGCTTTTGCTATGCTCCAAATCTGCTTGATGGCTGGGGCACCAAGTGCAAATGCCTCGTTGCAGGCGATGAAGGGTAATGCCATTGCCTGTTGTATCGGTGGTGTGACAATTGTTATCGTCTACAATCTCCTTACTGCTGTACCTGCATATGTGTTTCTGGTCTCGGTGTGTCTTTGTACCGTGCTTTTGTTCAGTAAAAAAATATACAGTGACGATCCCATGGCTAAAGCTTATGTATCTGCTTTGTTCACATTTCTTATCCTGCTTGGTACTTCCAC
>JAOZMV010000170.1:0-993 GCA_029934095.1 Desulfuromusa sp.
AAGCACCGGCAGAGTCATTCATGCCGATCAGAGGTAGCCCTTTTTCTCCGGCCATGTTCATCAGTCGTGCCAATTTTTGACCATTTGTGGCATCAATGGAACCAGCCCGGACGGTAAAGTCGTGCCCGTAAAGAGCGACATCACGACCACCAATGTTCAGGATGCCGGTGACCAGTGAAGCTCCATCCAGATTTTTCCCCCAGTTCTGAAAGAGAATGTTTGGTTCACTGTCGGTCAGAACTTTAATTCGTTCCCATACCGTCATCCGTTGTTTAAAGTGCTGTTTCTCAATCTGACCAATTGGTACCGATTTGATCGGGCGTTGAGTCAGGTCATAGCCTTCCTTCATGACCTCTTCATAGGCACCAGTTTTACCCGCAATTTCCCCCGGAATAGTGAATTCAACTTCTTCCGTTGCTGCGAGCGGATTTTGCAATGAGGGCTTAATTTTGTTTTTTGACATCTTGGGCATCCCTTTACAAAAAATATTAAATTTTGTCCGACTTAGAAGGGTTAGTAGATTAGCCGGACGAGCATCAAAATTCCTGTTAAAAATTAAGTGATGTTAAAGTTTTTCAGTTCATCGTAAAAATCAAAACACTGTTTTTTACAGTCGCAGACAATCAAAAAACTGGGTTGATTGTCAAGGTAAATTTTATTTAGGGTAAAAAAATACAGTTTAAGTATAAAAGTTTTTGAGCCGATTTAATGTTTCTATTTCTTGCGCCCTCTTGGTTTGCTGTTTTTCGGCGATTGCTTCTTTTTTTGCTCTGGTTGTTGGCTGCCAAATAGTTCTTTTGCTGCATCTTCCCGGCGAGTGATTTTTAGAGCCTCAAATATGTCTCCCCTTGCTTCAGGCTGATTGTAAAGCAGCAGAGCTTTCTGCAGCCGTCTTTCCTTTGCCGTGCGGGGAATATGGACTTTTTTGCCACTGAAAGGATCTCTCCCTGTATAGTAAATGCAGGTGGAAAGGCTTCCTGGCGTGGGGGTAAA
>JAOZMV010000170.1:1003-3947 GCA_029934095.1 Desulfuromusa sp.
ACCAGGGTGACTGCTGATCAGATAGGGGACAACTGCCTGACGCAGTCCCAGCTCTTGGCTGTGCTGTCGAAACTGCTCTAGAAACTGGGTAAATACAGTCGCACCGGGTTTGCGCATCACTTCGGTCACTCGATCACTGGTCGATTCCGGGGCAACCTTCAACAGGCCACTGACGTGGTATTGCAGCAGGTCAGCAAAGTATTGTTGTTGCCTGGGGAGTAGGTCGTAGCGAATTCCCGATGCAATGAAAGTATGTTTGATCTCTTTGTGCTGTCGAATCTTCTCGAGTAGCCTGGTTGCCGGCTGGTCATCGGTCGTCAGATTTTTACAAATATTTGGGTAAATGCAGCTGGGCCTTTGGCAGATTATTTCTGCCTTGGGGTTGCCACAGCCGAGTCCATACATGTTAGCAGTTGGGCCACCGACATCACTGATAGTGCCGTGAAAATCATCCTGAGAACTAAGTTTATCGATTTCCCTGAGGATCGATTTTTCGGAGCGGGATTGAACTGTTTTCCCCTGATGATGGGTGATGGCGCAAAAAGCGCAGCCACCAAAACAGCCACGATGACTGGTGATAGAATACCGAATCTGCTCAAAGGCGGGAATTTTTTCATTGTAGCTTGGGTGGGGTTGGCGGACAAATGGAAGATCGTAAATTTGATCCAGTTCCGCCTCGCTTAACGGTAGGGCAGGGGGATTGATGATCAGATTTCGATTGCCATGTGGTTGTACCAGGGCTTTGGCTGAAAAAGGGTTCTCCTGCTCACTCGCCAGTTTAAATGCTTGATTATATGCCTCCGTAGATTCAGAAACTTGCTCAAATGAAGGGAGTTTGATGGTATCTTTCGGGCAGATATTGGCAGCAAAAGCTGTGCCCCTGATCTCCCTGAGGGTATCAAGCGGTTCTCCAGCGTCTAAACGGCGAGTGATTTCCAGCAAGGCTGTTTCTGCCATGCCATAAATGAGTAGATCAGCTTTACTGTCGATCAGAATAGAACGACGTACCTTGTCAGACCAGTAATCGTAATGCGCCAGTCGGCGCAGACTTGCTTCGATGCCACCAATGATCGTTGGTAGCCCTTTAAATGTACCTTTGATTGCTGCTGCATAGGCGATGACCGCCCGGTTTGGACGTTTTCCGGCAATCCCTCCCGGAGTGTAGGCATCATTGTGTCTGATTTTTTTGGCTGCAGTGTAATGATTCACCATGGAATCCATGGCGCCGGACGAAATTGCTGCGAACAGGCGTGGACGGCCCATGGTACGGAAATCTTCAGGTTTTTTCCAGTCAGGTTGCGCTAGAATGCCGACACGAAAACCACTGTTTTCCAGAAGTCGGCCCAGGAGGGCTGAGCCGAATGCGGGGTGATCAATATAGGCATCGCCACTGATAATCAGCACATCCAGCTCTTTCCAGCCACGTGCATTCATCTCTTCGCGGCAGGTAGGAAGGAAGGGGGTGTGATTGGAGCTTTTTTGGCTTTTCTTCATCTTATTATTCTACCGGAATGAGCTATGGAAAGCTTCACAATAACCACTATTTTAACTCTTCAACTGGGACAAGTATGCAAGGATCTGTGACCTGGATAATATTAAGGACTCCATGGTCATTTTCCCTACTGTTTAAGTCAACTTTGTCTTTTGCTGCAGGTCTTTAATACTCAACAATTACAAAAGTTTAGCATAGGTTGAAAATTTCCAGCTGCTGTTACAATTGTCCTTGACTATGTTTTATATAGAGTGTAAATATGACTCGCTTAGTAATGTATCAGTGCTGGTTCCGGCACATCCAAAGTGGTGAAATAATGTTTAAAAATGCTTTTGATATGTATTATGACGGGTTTCGGTCGATGGTTGTCGGGCGGACTCTCTGGAAGCTTATCTTCATCAAGCTGTTCATCATGTTTGCAATTCTAAAAGTTTTCTTTTTCCCCAACTTTCTGGCGACAAATTTTGATACCGATGTGGAGAGGGCAGATCATGTTTTAAATAATCTGACCCAACCCGGGTCTGAAAACCATTAAATTTCTATTGAGCAACCTTAACCAAGTAAGGATGGGAGGAAAAACGTGATTGAACAGATTGATTTAACCATGGTGAGCTGGGCGCGAGCCACGTTTGCCTTGACGGCCATGTATCATTGGATCTTTGTTCCTTTGACCCTTGGACTCTCTTTTATCTGCGCATTTTTCGAGTCGATTTATGTGAAGACAGGAGATGAGTCGTGGAAGAAATTGACCCGTTTCTGGATGACTTTATTTGGAATCAACTTTGCCATCGGTGTGGCGACCGGGATTATCCTGGAATTTGAGTTTGGTACCAACTGGTCGAACTATTCCTGGATGGTCGGTGATATCTTTGGTGTGCCGCTGGCTATCGAAGGCCTTTTAGCATTTTTCCTCGAAGCCACCTTTTTTGCTGTCATGTTTTTCGGCTGGAATCGAGTGTCAAAAAAGGCCCACCTGTTTTCAACCTGGATGGTCGCTATCGGCTCCAACCTCTCGGCGGTCTGGATTCTGGTTGCTAACGGCTGGATGCAGAACCCGGTGGGTATGAAGTTTAATCCCGATCTGGCGCGCTTTGAAATGGTCGATTTTTGGGCAATTCTTTCTTCCCCGGTTGCTATCAGCCATTTTGTCCATGTCACCAGTGCAGCTTTTTTATATGCTTCATTGTTTGTCGTTGCTGTCTCCAGCTGGTTTTTGTTGAAAAAACGCCATATCAAGTTTGCTAAGCGTTCGCTGACAGTTGCCTGTACCTTTGGTCTGTTCGCTTCTCTATTCGTTGCCTTTACCGGTGATGAACATGCCTATCATACTGCCAATGTTCAGCCGATGAAACTGGCGGCAATGGAAGGTCTTTATGATGGAGAAGCTCCAGCTGGTTTGGTTGCCGCTGGATTGTTGAACTTCAGTAAGCAACCTGGTGATGATCAGGACTC
>JAOZMV010000171.1 GCA_029934095.1 Desulfuromusa sp.
AGGTACAAAATATTGAATAATTTAAATCGGAAAGAGGGAATTCTATTTGTTCTGTCTGCCCCTTCAGGGGCGGGTAAAACTTCACTTTGTCGAGAATTGATTGACAGCCTGCCCGATTTGCGGCAATCTGTATCGTTTGCAACTCGGGAAAAGCGCGGTGGGGAAAAGAATGGTGTCGATTATCATTTCATCAATCCCGAAGCTTTCCAGGAAAAAATAGAACGGCAACAGTTGGCAGAATGGGCTGAAGTTCATGGTAATCTATATGGAACTTCGCTGCAGACACTGAATGATGCTGCAGAGCAGGGAGTTGACCTGTTGCTGGATATTGATTGTCAGGGTGCTGAGCAACTCAAAAAAAATTATCAGCAAGGGGTTTTTGTTTTTATTTTACCACCAGACTATGCTGAATTGGAAAAACGTTTACGTGCTCGTGGCACTGATGAGGAAAAAGTTATACAGCGACGCCTGAACAATTCTAAGCAGGAAATTTCTCAAGCATTCTGGTATGATTACCTGGTCGTCAATGATGATATAGAATTAGCTAGAGACAGGATGATAGCTATTATTACCGCAGAACGTTGTCGTAGTCACCGTACTGCATATTTGTTAGATAAGTTCACCGCTAAGGGAGATAAATAGATGGCACGTGTTACCGTAGAAGATTGTCTGGATGTTATACCAAATCGGTTTTTGTTGGCCATGGTTGCTGCAAAAAGAGCAAAACAGTTATACAAAGGGGCAGAACCTTTGATTGAAAATAAATCAGGAAATAAAAAGATTGTTGTTGCTTTGCGTGAAATTGCAGCGAATCGTGTTGAGTTTGAAATACCAACTAAAAAATAATTCTCATCCTTTCCCTCGCGAACACTTGGGAGAGGATAGTTTTATGTTGCTGCCTTTCTGAACGTTGGATCGGATATTTTCCTTCCGGACACGTCTATGCTTACAATAGAAAATATTATTGAAAAACTGCAGGATTATCATCCGCAGGTTGACCGGGATCTCCTGATCAGGGCCCGTGATTTTAGTATCCGCGCTCACCACGGCCAGGAAGCACCCGCTGGCCTCGATTATCTGCAACACTCCCTTGAAGTCGCATCTATCCTCGCCCGTTTAAAAGTCGATGAAACAACCCTGGTTGTCGGTATCTTACAGAACTCTCTTGCCCCTGGTCGGGTGACCAGAGACGAGCTGGAAGGTGAGTTTGGCCCGGAAGTTTTGAACTTAATTGACGCCGGAAATAAAATCAGCAATATCCCCTATCGCCAGAGTAATCAGCAACAAGTTGAGAGTTTCCGAAAAATGTTTGTTGCTATGGCCCGTGATCTGCGGGTGATTCTCGTCTATCTGGCAGTTCGTTTGAGCGATATGCGCAATATTGGTTATCGTCGGGAACAGGAACAGGTTGCTTACTCACGAGAAACCTTGGAAATATATGCCCCTCTGGCTAACCGTTTGGGAATCAGTTGGCTCAAGGGTGAATTGGAAGATCTGGCTTTAAAGGTTCTTGAACCGGAAAAATATGCAGCACTCGCTCAGCGGATAACGGCACATAAAGCAGAGCGCCGTGAATATGTTACAGATGTTCGTGAGCAGCTTTGTAAGCTGCTGGAACAGAGTGACATTCAGGGTGAAGTCACTGGCCGTTTCAAACATTTTTATTCTGTCTATCGCAAAATGGAAAGAACCGGTGTCGGTCTGGATCAAATTTATGATTTGACGGCATTCCGGGTTCTGGTTGATTCTGTGCGGGAATGTTATGAGGTTTTAGGTTTGGTTCATGCGTCCTGGAAACCGATTCCTGGTCGTTTTAAAGATTATATCGCTATGCCGAAATCAAATATGTACCAATCTTTGCACACAACAGTGATTGGACCCTTTGCTGAGCGGATGGAGGTACAGATCCGTACCCGCGAAATGCACCGGATTGCTGAGGAGGGGGTAGCGGCACACTGGAAGTATAAAGAAGGTGGTGTTGTCGCTGTGACCGGTCGGGACGATCAGCGTTTCAACTGGCTTCGCCAGGTTCTGGAATGGCAGCGGGATGTCAGTACCGAATGGAGTGCGTCGGAAACTTCTTTCATAGACCTCTTTCCAGAAGAGGTCTATGTCTTTACGCCGAATGGCGACGTAAAAGAATTGCCGCAAGGTTCCTGTCCTATTGATTTTGCCTATGCTGTCCACACGGATGTTGGAAGCCAATGTGTTGGTGCACGAATTAATAGCAAACTTTGTCCTTTAAAAACACAGCTTAAAAATGGTGATATCGTTGAAGTTTTGACATCAGCACACCAGACCCCGAGTAAAGACTGGCTCTCGTTTGTAAAAACATCCAAAGCACGTAACAAGATACGGCAATGGGTCAAGGCGGAACAGCGTGAGAAAAGTATCGAAATTGGCCGTGAGCTATTGGAGAAAGAACTACGAAAACACCAGTATAGTTTAAAAAGAGCACTCTCTTTAGAGAGCTTTTCGCGAGCAGTTGGTGAGTTTGGTTTTCAATCAGCTGAAGATGTTTTTGCCACAATTGGCTATGGAAAACTTTCTGCCGGCCAGGTAGTTTCCAGTGCTCTCCCAAAAGAAGAACAGAAACGACAACCCGGCAAGCCAGGTCCGCTTGGTAAGGTGCTTGAGCGGTTTACTCGCCGCAAGCCGCAAAGTTCTATTTTGATTGGTGGCATCGACAACGTGATGGTTCGTTTCGCTAATTGCTGTAATCCTCTCCCTGGAGAACCCGTTACCGGTTTTATTACCCGAGGACGGGGATTGACTGTTCATGCGAAAAATTGCCCTCAGGTTCTCGCCAGTGAACCGGAGCGCAGAGTCGATATAGAATGGGATATGCAGCGCAAGACAACGCGACCGGTTAAGATTCAAGTGATCTGTTCTGACCAGAAAGGGATGCTGGTGGGAATCTCCGGGGCGATTTCAAATGCTGATGCCAATATTTGCAGTGCCAGTGTTCATGCCCGTGGTGATAAGCAAGGGACAAATCTATTTGAGATTGATGTTGAGAACCTCGAACATCTGAATCGTGTTATTCGTGAGGTTAAAAAAGTTAAAGGTGTGATTCGGGTTGAGAGGATCAGGAATTAAATCGAAGTTTTGAAGACTTTTTCAGGAGGTGTTTATGAAATTGACTAAAATTGAGACAGCTAAAGCTCCAGCAGCGATCGGTCCCTATTCTCAGGCGATAAAGGCCGGAGGTTTTCTCTACTGTTCGGGGCAGGTCCCGCTGGTTGCCGAAACGGGTGAGTTGGTTGCTGGGGGTGTCGAGGAACAGACCAGACAATCTCTGGAAAATTTAAAGCAGGTTCTGGCTGCCGCCGGAGTTGATTTTAACTCCGTAGCAAAGACCACAATATATCTGACAGACTTGGGAGATTTTACAGTCGTTAATGGAATTTATGCCAGTTTTTGCGGTGAGGTTGCTCCTGCAAGAGCAACAGTCCAGGTAGCTGCTCTACCAAAGGGGGCATTGGTTGAGATTGATGCTGTTGCTTATCTGGGTTAACTCACAGGAGAGTTGTAACGAGAAAAAGGGGTGGTCGCTATGACCATCCCTTTGATTTTGAACTCTTTGCAAGGTCGAAATTAAACGACCTTTTGTACTTTACCCGAACGGATACAGCGAGTGCAAATTTTTATCGTTTTAACTGAACCGTTTTGGTTAACTCTTATTTTTTGCAAATTTGGATTCCACACGGTACGGGTCTTATTGTGTGCGTGGCTGACATTATTTCCGGACACAGGTTTTTTCCCGCAGATTTCACATTGTTTGGACATTTTGTCATTCCTCCTGAAAGATTCGAACGGGCATTAGTAGCATAAATTGTCTATGGATGCAAATAGTTTCAAGGGCTTTTGCTGGGAGGCTGTCGGACTATCCATGAACTGGCTGCAAATCCATTTGTTTGGCTCATTT
>JAOZMV010000172.1 GCA_029934095.1 Desulfuromusa sp.
TCCTAGAGCTTACATACCGGGCAGTGATCATCACTGCCCGGTTTTTATTCAGCTTTTCCAGAATAGAGCTTGTTTAAAACAACTTAAGACAAAACCCGGTAAGGCGAAGTCGAATAACTGCGGAATTGCAGAGTGTCATGATTTTCTAACAAAGCATCAATTCGATCACGATTGACCGGATGGGAGATCCGCTTTTCCACCTCTTCTTCCGTACACCATTCCACGCAGGGAGTTTCTTCACTCGGCGTCAGCTCACCGGAAGCATAGCGGGCAGAAAAACAACAAATCAGGGTTGCGGGAGGAGAAATTTTAGACCAGACAACGGCCAATTTTGCATGACTGATCGTGACTCCAGCCTCTTCCAGCACTTCACGACAGAGAGCAAAAATAAGGTTCTCTCCCTCTTCAACTCTCCCCTGCGGCAATTCCCAGCCACGAATATGATGTTTGACAAGGAGAAGCTGATTCTGTTCATTGCGAATCATACAACTCACTACCAGGACATGCTTCGGCAGAGTATTCAATTGATCTCTTCCTCCCTGGGTTCAGATACTTCAACTCGACTCTGAAGAGGCTTTTCCGGCAGATCTTTCGGGAGCAACACCCAGAGACGACCATCTTGTTTCATCCTTCCGGCAATCTTCCCGGCATCGTTACCCATCCCCCAAAAAAAATCGGCCCGCACCTGTCCCTTAATAGCACCGCCGGTATCCTGCGCCACCATCAACTGTTGCAACGGAAAGTCCGTTCCTGGAAATGTAGTGGCAAGAAACACCGGGGCTCCGAGTGGAATTGTGCGCGGATCAACGGCAAGACTGCGCAATGCAGTCAGGGGGATTCCTAAAGCGCCTGGAGGAAATTCATATTCGGGACCCAGCTCACGGAAAAAAACATAGCTGGGGTTTTCCGCTAACAGTTGCTTACCAGCCTCTGGATTTGCCTCAACCCAGCGGCGGATATTCTGCATCGACATCTGATTTCGGGTCATCGCATCTCGCTCTAACAACAGCTTGCCGATGGATCGATAGGGATGACCATTCTGATTGGCATAATTGACCATCACCAGATCACCATCCGGCAGGCGAATTCGACCAGAACCCTGGATGTGAAGAAAAAACAGCTCCACCGGATCTTTAACCCAGAAGATCTCCTCCCCGGCAAGCGGATTGTCACCGTTGTCAATTTCTTCACGTTCAAAGAATGGCACGACTCGATTACCGACAATACGGCCGCGCAGACGATACTGGCTCAGTTCGGGATAAACTTCATCCAGATCTATAATCAACATATTTTCCGGCTGGCCGTAGAGGGGATATTTATACTCTGCTGTTGCAATCCGGCTGCCGAGCAGTTCCGGTCCATAATAACCGGTAATCATCCCTTCGCTGCTACCGTCTTCGTTACGCACCTGGTAGGGTTGGAAAAACCGCTCAAAATATTCGCGGGCCACCAGATGACCAACGGGTGAAATAGTCATTGCTTCAGAACAGACTTGCTGCCACTGCTCCCGGTTGCCAATGGCTCGACAACTTTTCTGAAAAGCTTCTAGAGCCGCAGCGGGACGATCCAGCAGCCAGCCGTCAACCTGTTTCCACCCGACCAGCTTCAAGGGTTCAACTTTGACAACCGGCGGTGGAATCTCAATGGCTGGTTTGACAACTTGTGGGGGCTTACTGACACAACCAGCAAGAATGATAATCAGACAATAAAAAAGAAAGTATCGTTTCATAGTCTCTATTCCAAAAATAATTACAGCATATCGATCGGATCAACATCAATATTCAAAGTAACCTGCCGTGGCAATTGCTTGATCCCAACATCAAGACGGTTCAGTAGCCGCCGGAGTGCAGGTCGATCGATTGATTTTAACAAAATTTGATAACGACTTTTACCACGCAACCTTGACAGTGGACAAGGACTGGGGCCAAGAACCTCTACCGACTGAGCAATATCGCTCAAGTAATGACCAAATTGATGGGCCGATGTTTTAACCTGATGATGATTATTTCCAGAAAAAATCAGATTAACCAGGTGACCGCAGGGGGGATAGCCGAGTTCCTGTCTGAAAGGGAGTTCCTGTTGATAAAAATCCCGGTAGTCCTGCTCAACTGCGCACGTCAGTGCATAGTGTTCCGGGTTGTAGGACTGAATAAAAACTTGACCGCCACCATCGGCACGCCCAGCACGCCCAGCAACCTGAGTAAATAGAGAAAAACTCCGCTCACCAGAACGAAAATCAGGGAAATTAAGGATACTGTCAGCACCTAATACACAGACCAGCGATACACCGGGAAAATCGTGACCTTTTGCAATCATCTGCGTACCAACAAGAACATCAATTTTACCTGCCAGCATTTCAGTCATAATTTTATGATGTGCCCCTTTACGACTGGTGGTATCTCGATCCATGCGAGCGACCCTGGCAGATGGGAATAGTTCTTCCAACTCCTGTTCAAGTCTTTCTGTCCCTGCCCCCTGCGGTTCAATATTTAAACCCTGACACTTATTGCACTTCTCTGGAACGATATCAGTGTAATCACAGTAATGGCAGCGTAATTCCCTCCCCTGCTGATGATAGGTCAAGGTAATATCACAATTGGGACAATGAAAACTTTCACCGCAATCGGCACACAACAAGAAAGGGGCGAAGCCACGACGATTCAGCAGCAGCAGAACCTGCTCCCGTTGTTCCAATGCCTGCTGGATTGCCTCAATCAGGCTATTGGACAGCGCCCCCTCAACAACTTGCTCCCTTAAATCAACTAACTCAACTTGGGGCAAATCCCCCCCGTGGACACGCTTCTCGAGTGTCAATCGAGTTAATGCCCCCTGCTCACTCCGATAATAACTGGCAAAAGAAGGTGTTGCACTGCCCAGCAAGACCGTACAGTTCTGCTGTTGACCACGAACCAAAGCAAGATCACGGGCATTGTAGCGAAAGCCCTCACCCTGCTTGTAACTTGATTCGTGTTCTTCATCGACCACAATCAGACCAAGGTTCTGTAACGGGGCAAAGATAGCGGAGCGGGCACCAATAACAATTTGAATCTTATTGCGCAGAATCTCCCGCCAGGCATCATATCGCTCACCAGAAGATAGGCCACTATGTAATACAGCAATTTTGACCCCTTTCTCCTCAAACCTGGCACGGAATCTGGCAACCAATTGAGGGGTCAATGATATTTCAGGAACCAGAATTAAAGCCTGTCGATCGGTCTTCAAACATTGATCAACCGACTGCAGATAAACTTCTGTCTTGCCGCTACCAGTCACACCATGAAGCAAAAAGCCGGCAAAACAATGTTGTTTAATGGATTGAGTCATTGCTTCAATCGCACCATTTTGCGCATCATTAAGGGTCAAGTCTTTATCTTCTGGAATTTTTTCTAACCGAAAAGGATCACGCAATATCTCCTGCTCCCCCACCTCCAGAGCGCCGACGTCAACTAACCGCTGCAACGCCGCATAGGGAGCAGGAAATTGTTCACGGATCTGGGCAAGGCCAGCAGTCCCCTGCTGAGTAATAAACTGCAATAATTCTTGCTGCTTCTTGCCCTGCAGTTGGATATCTTGGTTCAGTGGTGCATAGAAGGCTTCTCTCAGGATTTTTGTTGTTGCTTTATCACCACCAAGACCAGCCGGGAGTGCTGTACGTACCACCTGACCAACGGGATGGCAGTAATAATCTGCCGCCCAGCGTAACAACTTGATCAATTCAGGAGTTAACATCGGTTCGTTATCAAGCAATTCCCGCAGATCCTTTAAACCTTCAGCCTCCCCCTGTCGCAAGCCAAGCAGAAAACCAACGGTGGTTCGACGACCAAAAGGTATTTTGACCCGCATTCCCACTTGAGCAGAATCAATCAGGAGCTCAGGGACCCGATAAGAAAA
>JAOZMV010000173.1 GCA_029934095.1 Desulfuromusa sp.
GCATATTTAAATTGCAATCACTAGCTGGTATATATACAGGAGTTGTGCCAATATTCTGTTATCCGTCAATATTATTCATAACATACTGTTATAACGTTATTTTTTATTGATTCTGATGATTTAAATTCAACCCTCTCTGCCATCAGTGAATATTTTTTTCATACAGTTAAAAATATAGAAGCACCCTAACAAATAGTCTAAATACAAGATAACCGGCTGTTATCATAAAGATTTATAGTAATTCACGATTCCGGACACAAGCGCTCACTGCATATTTTATTTATTTTTCTTCTGGGTAGAGCCCCTACTACCCCTCCCTTTGCCGACTATTTTCAACTCCCACGAATATCAACTGGCAACTTTCTCCCATTACTGCTGCGACTTATCCCTTGACTGTTCCCTTTTACCTTACTAGTATTAAACGCTTTGAAAATATGCTATTTGAACCTTGTTCAGTTTTCCCTCAGCTGATCCGGAAAGCAATTCACATCACCATGGACGAAAACTCAACACATAAAATTCTGGTTATCGACGATGAAGCAGTTATTCGCGAAGGACTCCGCCAAGCTTTAACCATGGAAGGCTACCAGGTTGTAGCTGCCCAAAATGGTAAAGTTGGTATGGAGAAACTGCAGAATGATTATTTCAGTGTCGTCATCAGTGATCTAAAAATGCCAATCATGGGGGGCATTGAAGTTCTGAAGACTATTTCGGTACTCCAACCCAATGTCCCGGTCATCATTATCACCGGTTTTGCAACGGTTGATTCCGCTGTTGATGCAATGAAAAACGGGGCATTCGAATATCTGACAAAACCTTTTCTGCCTGATCAAATTATCGAAAAAGTTCAAGCTGCAATCAAAAAACGGCTATTGAACCTTGAATCAGAAGTTATTACTGAGAGCATTCCTGACGAAACTGTTGCCGAGTCCTTTATCGGCAAAAGCACTGCAATGCAGAAAGTTTTCCAGCGAATTCTTCAGGTCGCCCCAACCAATAGTTCGGTTCTAATTACTGGAGAGAGTGGAACCGGGAAGGAACTGGTTGCCCGAGCTATCCACAATAACAGTCCAAGAAAAGATGAAGCTTTTGTTGCTATCGATTGCAATTCGTTGCCGGAGAACCTGCTGGAAAGTGAATTATTCGGCCATGTCAAAGGGTCATTCACCGGGGCGACTCAATCCAAGCCCGGTCTCTTCAGTGTTGCCAGCGGAGGCAGTCTGTTTCTCGATGAAATTTCCAACCTCAGCATGGCAACCCAGGCAAAACTACTCAGGGTACTGCAACAACGTGAAGTCACCCCCATTGGTGGGACTAAAACAACCCCTATAGACATCCGCTTGATCGCTGCAACCAACCGTAGTCTGGATAAACTGGTAGAGGAGGGACTCTTTCGTGATGACCTCTATTTTCGCCTGAATATCATCCCCATCGGGCTGCCACCGTTGCGGGATCGAGCTGGTGACGTACCGCTGCTGATCGGCTATTTCCTGAAAAAGTTTGCGGAGGATATCGGCAGGAAAATCAAAGGGCTTTCTGCTGATGCACACCTGGCACTACATGATTATCCTTTTCCGGGCAATGTACGCGAGCTGGAAAATATCATCGAAAGAGCAGTTGTTCTGACCCAGGGCGAGCTGATTCAGCGCGACAGTCTGGAGTTGCCAAACTCTCACGAATTAACAGCGACAAGTAACGAAGAGATGGTTGCGCCGATCAATACTGAAGAGTTGAAAGAAGCGAAGCGAAGACTACGTGAGCAGGCGGTAGAACCAGCAGAAAAAGCATTTGTTTTTGCTGCCCTGGAGAGAAACAACTGGAATGTCACCAAAGCAGCAGAGGAGACAGGGATGCTCAGACCCAACTTTCAGGCACTCCTTAAAAAGTTGGGAATCTCGGTCAAAGATCATATCTGATACAAGATTGCCCCTAAGACTGTCCTTCCTCCGCTCCAGGACTCGGCAACAACTCATCATCAACGGGAAAATAGATTGAAAAACGGGTACCCTCCCCTTCACGGCTCTTAACATCAACCCGACCACCGTGATTTTTTATAATTCCATACGAAACAGATAATCCCAAACCAAATCCTTTTTGTGATTTGGTCGAGAAAAATGGGTCGAACACTTTATCCAGGTTTTCCTGACTGATACCGGTACCGGTATCCTCAACAACTATTTTTATCTCTCTTTCCTCATCAACCCACTGAGTACTAATAATTAATTTACCCCCATTCGGCATGGCCTGACCTGCATTGATAAACATATTAAAGAACACCTGCTGGAGCTGATCTGCATCAATTTCAAGATCGGGCAGGGATTCTCCACAGTGACATTGAATATCAACATCCTGTAGAATGATCTGTTGGGACACAAGGGTCAGGGTATGTTCAATTATCCGGTTAATAGAGTCCCGCTTCTTCTCGGGAAAAGACTCTCTAGCAAACTCCAACAGCCCCCGAACAATTTTGGCACACCTCCCGGTCTCTGAAACAATCAGGTCAAGATTATCTTTAACCTGCTGCGGCAGATCTGGAGTCTTTGATGAGAGTGACGCAAACATCAAAATCCCGGTCAAAGGATTATTGATTTCATGGGCAACCCCCGCCACCAGCTCCCCCATCGAGGCAAGTTTGGCAGAACGCAGCAGTTGACTTTGCATGTCTGACATTTCAGCGGTCCGTTGCTCAACCTTTTGCTCAAGGGTATTCCCCCATTCCTTGAGTTCAAGCTGTGCCTGATTCAAGTTATCGGCCATATTATTGAATGAACGCCCCAGTTCTCCAATTTCATCCTTGGAGAGATTTTTCACCCGGGCGGACAAATCCCCTTCAGAAAGAGACTGTGTCTGCTCCAGTAATCCCTGAATCGGATCACAAATATATTTTCTGGTCAGCAGATAATGACAAAGAGATAGAAGAACCAACATCACCGTTGTTGAAATAATGACATCAGTGTGGTGAACATGGGCCAGGTCCGCCATTTGATCCTGAGAGATCACCAGATCAAGAACACCGATTTTCTTTTCCTCAGAGGCATGAGCATGGCAATCGGCCGTATAGCAGCTCGGCTCATTATAAATCCCCCGGGTAATGCTCAAATATTGGTTACCCGAATCATCGGAGAAAACCCGGCTCCGCTTTTCTACCGGAGCATCCACCAGCGCCTTGGAACCTTCGAGATGACAAAAAGAGCAACTCTCATCATCTTCACTCAAAGCCGTTCCAATCTCATGCTTGTTCATTGAAAAACTGACAACTCCTGCTTTCCCGAGGATTCTTGCCCTCACAACCCGGGGAGTTCTGCCAATTTCCTCAATCATCAACTGCAACTGTTCATTATTATCAGCCAGCATCAAATGATGGGAGTCCCGAAGAATCATCTCCGAAAGGACATCGGCTTCTTGCACTGCCTTTTCGGTAAAAACCTTCTGCACCTTTTCAATATGTAAAAAAGCGGAAAAGAACATAACAATAAGCAGAACAACACTCGATATTGCTGTATATCTGATTGCCAACCGAATACGCATTTAATGGCTCCTCAATAAAAAGCTTTTTTTGTGGTAGCGAACAGCTTACTGAACAAAAGATTTTTTTTAAACCCTCTATTCACAAAGCGGGGCAAAAATAGCCCGTTCAAATCATTATTCTTAATGCCACCCGATATAAACTATCACGTATTCCCATTGCCTTTTCTGCTGGGCTGAAGTATAAAAAATGTTCTTCCGCAGTGCTTCTACAGGACAAATTTGAATGGGATATAGAACTCTTCGACAAGCCATCAATGATCTGGAAAATAGTGGACAACTGATCCGGATCAGTCAACCGATCGATCCAAACCTGCTGGCTGGTGCGATTCAGAGGCGAGTCTATCAGCATCAGGGGCCAG
>JAOZMV010000018.1 GCA_029934095.1 Desulfuromusa sp.
CTCAATTGGAGCTATACAAATGTCAACCTGTCCCATTGATACCAAAGTTATCCGCCCGATCCGTTTTGTGGCCGGGCAATGCCAGATGTTGGACCAGCGTCTGCTCCCTGCCGAAGAGGTCTGGTATTCCTATAAAACCTATCAGGAAATTGCTGAAGCGATCCGTACTATGGTGGTCCGTGGTGCCCCGGCCATCGGTGTTGCTGCTGCCATTGGAGCCTGGTTTGGAGCGCGGGATATTGAAACCGAGTCGAGTTGGGAATTTTTTCAGCAGTTTGAAAAAATCTGTGCGGTTCTCCTCGCCACCAGACCCACGGCGGTCAATCTTTCCTGGGCTCTGGAACGGATGAAACATTTTACCGAGTCCAATCTGGATCGTAGCGTTCTGGAATTGAAAATCGGTCTTGAATTTGAAGCCCTGGCAATTACTCAGGAGGATGAACAAGCCAATCGGCAGATGGGGCAATATGGTGAACCTCTCCTTGCTGATGGTGCCCGGGTACTGACTCACTGTAATGCGGGAGCATTGGCAACCGCTGGTTATGGAACTGCTCTCGGGGTGATCCGGGCAGCGGTAGAGGCCGGAAAGAAAATCTCGGTGATCGCTGATGAGACCCGCCCGTTTTTGCAGGGGGCGCGACTGACCGCCTGGGAGTTGCAGAAGGACAATATTCCCGTCACTCTGATCTGTGACAATATGGCCGGTTATCTGATGAGCAAAGGGGAGATTGATTGCGTCATTGTTGGTGCTGATCGGATTGCCGCAAACGGGGATGTCGCAAATAAAATTGGTACCTACACGGTGGCAGTTCTGGCCAAAGAACACAATATCCCTTTTTATGTTGCTGCTCCAGTCTCGACGATTGATTTGAGTTTGAGTGATGGTTCGCTGATTCCGATTGAAGAGCGGGATGGGCGGGAAATGACCCACATCAAAGATATTCAACTGGCGCCAGAAGGGATCAATATCCGTAATCCCGCTTTTGATGTGACCCCGCATCGTTTAGTGACAGCAATTATCACCGAGCATGGCGTTGTCGCTGGTGATTATCTGGCAGGGTTAAGCCAAGTCGTCAATCGGAGTTAAAGAATCTCGAATGATCCCTGAACAACAAGAGATAAAGGCAAAATTGACTCTATTGGGCGATGATGATGCAAGTCTGGTCGATTGGCTCGATAGCTTTGCCTTGCTTGAAGGGGAAAAAGCAAAAACCAATCTGCAATTGATTGATGAGCGGTTGCGTGATCAATGTCTCTTGGCCGAAATTTTGACCCAAGCTTTGACCGCAGCTGATCCCGACTGTGCTTTGAATATTCTGGAACGACTGTTTGATGTTGTGCCTCTCAATCAACTCATCACGATTTTGACCGATTCCCGCCGCCGCCAGCAGTTGATGACAGTTCTCGGTGGATCTCCTTTCCTGGGGGGAATTCTTTGCCGCAATAAAATTTATTTTGAGCGCCTGTTTATCGATAGTGAAATAGATCATGCCAACGGTGAAAAACAGATGTTGGAAGATTTACGTGGAGCGATCCCTGATAACGTTGATTTTTTCGAACTGAAGGCTGGTTTACGGAATTATAAATCGATGCAGATTTTGCGGATTGGCAGCCGTGATCTGTGTGGGCTTGCTTCACTTATTGAGGTGATGGAGGAACTCTCTGGCCTTGCGGCGACCTGTTTGCAACGTGCCTATGACCTCTGTGGTTTGCAATTGCAGGAAGAATATGGGCAACCGCTGCAGGAGGATGCAGAGGGGGAACCCCAGGTTGCGACAATGACCATCCTTGGAATGGGAAAATTGGGCGGTTATGAATTGAATTTTTCTTCCGACATCGATCTGATCTATTGCTATTCATCCACTCGCGGTGAGACTTCTGGTGGCAGCCGGAATGAAAAGATCAGTCTGCATCGCTATTTTGTCAAGCTGGCAGAGTTGATTACCCGGGCTCTACATCAGGTGACAGAGGATGGTTTTGTCTTTCGGGTTGATACCGGATTGCGCCCCGATGGCAATAATGGTGATCTGGCTGTCTCTATCGATGGTGCCGAGGTTTATTATGAATCGTGGGGACAGAGCTGGGAGCGGGCAGCATTGATTAAGGCTCGCCCGGTGGCCGGTAATATTGCTTTGGGAGAAGAATTGCTGCACCGGCTTAAACCGTTTATCTATCGGCGTTATCTCGATTTTGGCATGGTCGAGGATATCAAGCTGATGAAGCAGAAAATTAACACCAGTCTCAGTCGTAAAGAGGAGGGGGAGCGTAATCTCAAACTGGGACGAGGGGGAATTCGTGAGATCGAATTTTTCATTCAGACACTACAGCTGGTGAATGCTGGAACCCGGCCGCAGTTACAGCAGCGCAATTCTCTACAGATGCTGCGATTGTTGCAGGAGGAGGACCTGATCACGCAGGAGGATCAGCAGTCGCTTGGCAACGCTTATCAATTTTTAAGAATGGTTGAGCACCGGATTCAGGTTGTGCAGGAGCAGCAGACCCACTCTTTACCACAGAATTGGCATGACCTTGAGGTTCTTGCACGGCGGAGTGGTTTTGTCAGTCGTGATCAGTTTTCCTCTGAATTGGAGCGACACCGTGGAGAAGTGAGTCATATTTTCAAGGATCTATTCTACTCTGCAGAGGAGGAGGAACGGGAGGTTCGCCCCGAAGCGAATTTTATCTTCGATCCTGAGTCCGATCCCGATCTGGTCAAAGATCTGCTTGAAGAAAAAGGTTTCACAAATCCCGACGCAGCTTATGACAGTTTATTGCTGTTGCGTAGTGGTGGCCCGAACCAACGTTTAACCCGGCGTGGTCACCGCTGTCTGGAAACACTGGCACCATTGTTAATTGCAGAATTGCTCGGTTCGCCAAACCCTGACCAGGCACTGAATAATCTGGAAGATTTTTTGCGGAGTATTCGGGCGAGTAATTCTTTTTTCTCCCTGCTGGTTGAAAATCCGGCCATTGTCAAGTTGTTGATTTCCCTGTTCGGCTCCAGTCAATTGCTATCACGAATTTTTATTCAGAGACCGGAACTTCTGGATACTATGGTTTCACGCTCTTATGCTGTTGCCACCAAGGAGCGTCACCAGCTGCAAGCGGATATGACTGAACAAATGGCTTTGGCAGATGATTATGAATTGCAGCTGGACAGCTTGCGCCGTTTCCGTAATGAGGAGTTTCTGCGTGTTGCCCTGAATGATCTGCATGGTCACATGCAACAGGGAGAGGGGGCAAAGCAGCTTTCCTGGCTTGCAGAGGTGTGTCTGGAACAGGCGTGTAAAATGGCGCAGCAGGAACTGGCTGGTCGGTTCGGAGCCCCTTCTTCAATCGATACCGAGGGACAAGAGCAGAAAACTGCTTTTGCTATCATCGGCATGGGAAAATTAGGTGGACTTGAATTGAACTATCACTCAGATCTGGACATCATTTTTGTCTACCAACAGGAAGGGGAGACCCGGCCGGTTGCAGCCACTGATCCTGGGCGGTTCCGGCAGATCAGTAATGGTGAATATTTTGCCAAGTTAGCACAACGGATCATCACGGTGATCACTCTGGCGACCCGTGAAGGAACGGTCTATGAAATTGATACCCGCTTGCGACCATCGGGGAATCAGGGTTCGTTAGTGACCAGTCTGGCTGCATTTGAACGCTATCATCATGAATCGGCACAGCCCTGGGAGCGGCAGGCTATGACCAAGGCCCGGGTGGTGTGCGGTCCGGTTGAATTTACCGCGCAGCTACAGCAGGTTATTTCTGAGCTGGCTTTTGAACGTCCTTTACCAGAGAACTTGCAGACAGAAATTTACCGTTTGCGGAAGAGGATGGAAGAGGAAAATGGCCGTGAAGGGGATGATCGCTTCAATATCAAGACCGGGCGCGGAGGGATGGTCGATGTAGAATTCATCACTCAATACTTGCAACTGTTGCATGCTGGCAGGCTGGAATCATTACGCATACAAAATACTGTTGATTTACTTAACTCTATGGTGGAAAATCATATCCTGGTACAGGATGATGCTGATCTTTTGATCAGTGGGTATAAATTTCTACGACGGTTGGAAAATAAATTGAGACTTTTGTATGACCAATCGATTAATGAGCTTTCTGCTTATAACCGGGGCTTTGAAAAAGCTGCCCGGAGTCTTGGTTACTCTGGCACAGGTCTCCATCAAGAACACGAATTTCTTAAAGAATACCAGTTGGTTACTGAAGGAATTCGGGAGCTTTTTGAAAAATATCTTAAACCTCAAGAGGCTCTGTAAGGAGAGAACTTGTCATGAGTAAAAAGATTTTGATTATTGATGATGATCGTGATCTTCGCGATTTTTTACAGCAGGCCCTTTTGGCCGCTGGTTTTCAAGTTCAAACAGCTGATCGTGGTGCAATTGGCTTACGGATGCTGTTGACAGAAGAGTTTCACCTGGTTTTGATTGATATCAATATGCCGGAAATTTCCGGACCAAATATCTGTCGGGCATTGCGTAAACATAATAGCGGCCAGAGTATTCCAGTGGTGATGATTACCGCAACATTTCACAGCCCGGAACAGGTTGCTGCCGCAAAAAACGATTACGGGGCTGATGATTTTTTACTTAAACCCTTCACCGGGGAAGATCTGCAGAATTTACTGAAGCGGGTTTTTTTGCAAGACAAAAACGTGAAAGATGACATTTCAAAAGTTCAACCTCTTTCTGATTACACGATTCCACTACAATTGCAGCAACTTTACCGGGAAAAAGCGACCGGATTATTGCACTTAACCCAGGGTGCAGCAAAAAAAATCATCTATATAAAAGATGGTTATCCAATTTTTACCCGTTCCAATGTTCTCAGTGAATGCCTCGGTCGAATGTTGGTTGCAGAGGGGGTTATGACTCAGGTTGATTGCGATCAATCGGTTGAAAAAAGTAAGGAATCTGGACGGTTACAGGGAACGGTTCTGATGGAGTCGGGTTTTCTGACTCCAGAGGATTTACAATCAGCATTGGTTCGGCAGGTCACCGACAAACTTCTTTCAACCTTTGCCTGGCGCAGTGGAACCTGTCAATTTGTCCCTGCCAAGGAATTTAAACAGCACGTTACCAGAATTAAATTGACGCCAGCTGCTTTAATTATGCAGGGGATCAACCGTTACTGGACTCCAAAGCAGTTGGATGAGTTCCTCTATCCTTTCAATGATGATTATTTGAAGCAGGCGAGCAATCCTCAATATCGTTTTCAGGATATAAAATTAGGTAAGCGCGGCGAAGCAATCTATCAGAGTTGTTTAGGGGTAAAAACTCTCGGTCAGCTTCTGCAACAGCATCCGTTGGCCCGGCGTGAGGTGCAGAAGGTCCTCGCTGCTCTGATGGTTTCTGAAATGCTGGAACGCACGGCAGCTCCCGACCCGATTACAACTGAAGATATTTCCGGAGAGGCCGAGATTGAAATCATTGATGAGAAGTTGCGGCATAAAATCCTCAATGACTATCAACGTATTATGGCTTGTGATTATTTTGAAGTATTGGGCCTGAGTCGACAGTTTGGTTCAGGAGAAGCGCGGAAAGCTTACTATAGACTAGCTAAGGAGTATCATCCGGATCGTTTCCTCGACAGTGGTCTTTCGAGTGAAATGAGTCATAAAATTAATGAAATGTTTCAGTACCTTACGCAAGCATATACGGTTCTCAGTAATGCCGATTCATGTGCGGGATATCTGGATGAGTTGGTTAATGGGCCAAAAAAATCAATAGATATTAATCAGGTGATTGAAGCTGAAACGGCCTATCAACAGGGACGGGCTTTCCTGAAAATCCGGCGTTTTGGTGCTGCAGCTAAATCACTACAAAGAGCTATCGAACTGAGTCCGGAAGAGTCGGAATATATGACTTTTTTTGCTTGGGCGTTATTTAAGTCGGCTCCTAAAAAACTCGATATTCAGAATCAGGCGCTGGAAGTGCTGTTGGCGTCTCGAGAAATTAATCCTGGTTTTGATCTGACCCATCTCTACCTTGCCCAGGTTTATCAGTCTCTGGGAAAAGAGCGTCAAGCGGAGAAATCTTTCGAAATGGCGGTTCAGGCCAACCCCGGTTGCACTGAAGCATTGCGTGAACTGCGTTTGATCAATCTGCGCCGTGAGAAGGATCCTCAGTCAAAGGGTCTGTTCAATAAATTTATGAAAAAGAAAGACTAGCCTCTCAGCCTCCACAGAAAATGTCAATTTTTGGCTAATGCGGATCGTTCTTTTGGCCTGCTGGTGATGTTTGCGGTTGATCGTAGCGATTAAACTTATTGAAATGAATAATTTCGGCAAGCTCTCTTCCGTATTCAGCACCTTTTTCTGAATAGTGATCCAACTTTTTCACCAGTTGATACGGGTCATCTGTTTTCATTTTGAGCTCTCGGAATTCCTTATAAGCTGACCCTCTGGCCAGGGTTCTGTAATAATCACGGACGGAATCTTCAATCGAGCTATATTTTTTTATCCAGATGGTTTTATCTCCACGCTTTTCTCCTGCTGGAATTCTCGGCTCATTTGCGCTGAATGACCAGACCCCGAAGACATTGTTGGCTTCTTTAAAAAATCGTGAGGTTGCCCAGGAACTCTCCATTGCTGCTTGTGCGATGGCAATGCTCCGTGGGTGTGGTTTAAGGGCCATCAACAGCTCTCTATTGTCGTTTGCCCGGTATTCTTCTTTTAATGCTGAGAGCTGACTGTCGAGGGGATCTGCTTGAATTAATTCTGTTACATCAAAGTACTGTTGCAGCAAATCGGTATAGACTGTATTGACCGGAGAGACAATGAGCTCTGCGAATCTGGCCTTTTTTTCTGGCACACTGACTCTCGGAACAATCACTTCTTCCACTTCCACTTCCACTTTTTCTTCTCTTTTCTCCTCCTGCATCGCTGGATGCAACCAGACATAGAGGATGACCATCAGGATGAAGAAAAAAGTGATGAGCGCCATAGATAGAGCTGGGTATTTATTCAAATCAATTGACCTTTTTCTGAGAGGGTTTCTGCTATTTTAACAAATGTAACCAAGAGTTGATAAGCTATTTTACTGTTCTGCCCGCAGTTGTCAATTTTTGATCGAGTAAATAGTGGTGTTGAACATTGCCGATAGCGCTAATCATGCTGTTGCGTATTTCCGGGATGTCTCTGGCAAGCTGTTTGACTAATTGTTTCATCTGTTGCCGTTTTTGATCCCCCTGTCCAACAACCGGACAGACACAGTGGGCAATGGGGAATTTTTGCAAGCAGCTGAACTTTTGAATTTTTGTTTCTTCAACATAGACCAATGGGCGGATAACGATGTGTTTACCATTGTTGGCGAGGTACTTAGCACTCATTGCTGCCAGAGTTCCACTGTAAAACTGGTTAAGGAGAAGGGTTTCAATAAAGTCGTCAAGATGATGTCCCAGGGCAATCTTATTACAGTGATGTTTTGTCGCCTGGACGTAGAGTGCTCCCCGTCTTAACCGAGCACAAAAGGCACAATATGAGCTGCCGGGGCGGAGTTTTTCCTCGATAACCCGGTAACTGTCTGTTTTTGCCATCACGTAGTTGAAGTTCTGCTGTTGCAGATAATTTTCTATCAGCTCTTTTTGATAGCCTGGAAAACCTGAATCAATATTGATGGCAATCAGTTCGAAGGTTACCGGTGCTTTTTTTTTTAAAGCCTCAAGAATATGGAACAGAGTGTAAGAATCCTTGCCGCCCGATATCCCAACTGCAATGCGATCCCCCTCCTCAATCAGACCAAAATCACCAATCGCTTTACCAACTTGACGTTTGATGTGCTGGAATAGTTTTTCAGCTGTTGTCATTTGGGCTCTCCTCGGCAAATTTTTAATTTTCCTGTTTCTGTTTGCCAAAAAAACCCGACAGTTCAGAAAAGAACATCCCTGCTAGGAGGTTGTCGGACTATACGGGCCGAAGCGAAAATTTGGAAGTTTGAGACCAGATTTTAGCTCATTTGAGATTAATAGCCATAGCTATTGGTCGAAAAGGAGCTGAAATCTGGGCCAAACAGCCGGATTTACAGCCGGGTCATGGATAGTCAGACAGCCTCCTAACATCATAGCACAGCTGAATATCCCGCAAGGAGAGAGCACTTCACCCAACAGCAACTAACCACCAATTGCGGCAAAGAGTCCTTTAAGGTTCAAATTGATTGCTGAGTGGGCGGATGGTGGGTTCAAGAAGGGAGAACAATAAATAAATCTGCCCCCTTTATTTTCTGCTCTGAGGGGGGAAAGATAACCATAAAACACTCGTTATTTCAGTATATTAACGGTTAAAAAACGGCTTTAATAATTTTTCGTGTGTTATCAGAAACGCCGTAGGTGTAGATATGCAAGCTGGGGACATTGTGTGTGACCAGATCTTTTGACTGGTGGATAGCCCACTCCGTTCCTACCACTTTTGCATCGTCATTATTTTTACATTTGGCCAGTTCTGTCGCCAGTTCTTGCGGCAGATTGATACTGAAGAGTTTGGGTAATACCGTCAGCTGGTTTTGGAGGTTGATCGGTTTAATCCCGGGAATAATCGGCACATTAATCCCTGCAGCACGACATTTGTCGACAAAATCGTAATAGACCTGATTATCAAAAAACATCTGCGTCACAATATAGTCTGCCCCGGTCTCTATTTTCTGTTTTAGATAGTTCAGATCTGTCTCAAAATTCGGCGCCTCAAAATGTTTTTCAGGGTATCCGGCGACACCGACACAAAAGTTCATCGGGGCACTGTTTTTCAGATCAGATTCCAGATATTTTCCATTCCGTAAGTTGACGATCTGCTCAACCAGTTGAGTGGCATTGGCATGTCCATCCGAGTTCGGCTTAAAAATATGGTCTGTTTTCAAGCCATCCCCCCGCAAAGCAAGTACGTTGTTGATTCCCATAAAATTGAGGTCAATCAGGACATGTTCGGTCTCACTTTTAGAAAAGCCACCACACAAGATATGGGGCACCACCGGAATATCATATTTGTGCTGAATAGCTGCGGCAATCGCCACCGTTCCCGGCCGTTTACGAACGGTTCTCTTTTCGATAGTTCCATCTGCTGACTCGATAAAGACCATTTCATCCCGATGAGTGGTGATATTGATATATTTGGGATCAAAATCGACCAGACTTTCGATGGTGCGATAAATTTTACCGGCATCGTTCCCTTTAAGCGGGGGGAGCAGTTCAAAGGAAAAAACGGTTTTGTCACTGTTGTTGATGATATCGATCACGTTCATATTGAAATCCTGAATTTAGTAGGTATCAGATTGTAAAGCCGGGAGACAGATTGAATTTTCCACTGAGCCAAGGGGACTGAATTTTTTTCGAGGTATTTTCCGAAAATTATTCTGTCCCCGACATTGAAACGATGAAAATAAAATCAGTCCCCTCCCTTTGCTGAATAGTGCTGCCCTTTTTAACGTATTCTCCACAAATCAACAATCAACTTTTGCTATTTTTTCACCTTTGAATTCAATTTCATTGTTTTATAGTTCATTGAGGAGTTGGTAATACTCCTGAAGAGTCTGAATGGATTGCATCGTCGTTTGGTATAAAATCCAACTTAGAATGAGAATTCCTATTGTCAGTCCTATCTTCCATGCCAAAGATGTCTGTGGTCGCCACCAGATCAGGGGTAACGCTAATGGTCCCACACTAGCGAGAGCAATGCTGATCGTGGATTTTTTGAAATACCATGGGGGTTTCTCTTCTGCCAAGAGTGGCGGTGAGGTGGTTAGAAACTCACCGCAGTGTTTACATTTGATCGCTTCATCCTGAATCTCTTCAGCACAAAAAGGGCATTTTTTCATCATCAACTCTCAATTTCTGGATACTGTCTGGTATGTTCCTCCTTAAAACCAAATAACTGCCGTATGTCCTCCAGAATTATATAGAGTGCCGGAACCAACAGCAGGATAACTCCGGTGCCAAAGAGGATTCCGAAGCCTAGAGAAATAGCCATCGGTACCAGGAATTGAGCTTGAACACTGGTTTCCAGCATCATCGGCAACAGGCCGAAGAAGGTGGTCAGTGACGTGAGTATAATCGGTCGAAATCTCCGGGTTCCGGCAGCAACAATTGCATCATACCGAGCCATCCCTTCACGACGGTTGCGATTGGCTTTGTCGATCAATAACAGAGAATCATTAATCACCACACCGGAAAGAGCCACCAGACCGAACATACTCAGCAGGCTCAGATCATGTCCCATGATGGCGTGACCGAGTACTGCACCGACTGCCCCAAAAGGAATTGCTGCCATGATCAGCAGTGGTTGGGTGTAGCTGCGAAATGGAATCGCCAGAAGGGTGAAGATGGCGATCATAGCCAATTTAAAACCGCCAAACATACTGACTAGCGAGTCCTTCCGTTCCTTTTCTTCCCCTTCCATCTCCCAGCTCAGACCGGGGTAGTCCGCAACTAATTGCGGCAGCAGGTTTTGTTTTAAATCAGAAATAATCTCCTGAGCATTGTTAAGCTCGTTGTTGACCGCCGCAGAGATATTGATGACCCGTTTACGGTCAGTGCGATTGATCTCCGAAAATCCGTCTCCCTCGCTTACTTCTGCTGCTTGCAGTAAAGGAATTTCCTGACCAGTATGGGTGCGAATTCGCATCGTCTCAAAATTCCACAGTTCGCGCTGGTTGGCATCTGGATAGCGAACCATAACTTTGATTTCATTACGACCGCGTTGTAAACGCAACGCCTCTGTTCCGTAAAAGGCCGCCCGTACCTGACGACCCAGATCGGTTTCGGTGATTCCCAGTGTTCGTGCAGCCGGTTTCAGCTTCAGTTTGATTTCCCGTTTGCCGCGGACGTAGGTATCTTCAATATCACTGATTCCCTGATACTCGGACAGGGTCTCGCGAATGCGTTTAGAGGATTGTTCCAGTACAGCAAAATCCTGATGGGCCAGTAATACATCGATGTTGGCTCCCATGTGCATCAGATTGGAGCGGAAGGAAAGGGAATCAACTCCAGGGATTTCTCCGACTTTTTCACGCCATACGGCGGTAATTTCTGCTGATGGGACGTTGCGGACCTCGCTCTTGGTCAGAAACATGGCAATGTTACTCATATGGGTTGCAGTAACATTGGAGCCACCGACCGGTCCACCACTGGCAATATTTCCTCCGACCACGGTATAAACGTTTCGCAGAATAGTGTCTCCAGGTGGGCGTTTCTCGTCATATTCGGCGACTGTTTCCATCCCTTTTTGCAGAATGAAATCACTCACCCGGCTGGTTTCCTCGATCGGAACCCCACGGTTCATCTGGACAGAAACGGTGATTTTGTCGCCATCAACTTCGGGCATGAAGGTGAATTTGATCAGACCATTTTTAACCACACCAAAGGTTAGGAGCAGAGCCACTAAACCCGCTGCCAGGGAGATATAGCGGTAATTGATGTTCAGCTTTAAAGCCCATAGGTACGGGCCGTTAACAAAACGTTGCAAACCATCACCAAACCATTGTCGTACCCGATCAATCCGTCCTAAGAATCCACTATTGACTGATTGTGCTTTGCCGGAGCTTAAATGGGTCGGCAGAACCAACAGCGATTCGATCAGGGACATCAGCAACAGAGTGATGACGATAACCGGCATCACTCTGATAAATTTACCCATCATTCCACTGACGAAGATCAGAGGGAGGAAGGCGGCGACTGTGGTTAGAATAGAAAATGTGACCGGGACAGCCACCTCAAGAACCCCATCGATGGCCGCTTGCCTATAAGGTTTGCCACGCTGGCGGTGTTCGTAGATATTCTCACCGACAACAATAGCGTCATCGACGATAATCCCCAGAGCCAGAATGAAGGCAAATAGCGATATCATATTAATTGAGAGCCCGAGCCAGGGCATGAGGAACATAGTGCCGAGAAGTGAAATCGGAATGCCAAGCATGACCCAGCCTGCCAGGCGTATTTCCAGGAACAGGCCAAGAATTATAACAACCAGCCCCAGGCCCAGCAGAGCATTTTTTTGCAACAAGTTCATCCGGCTGGTGAAAATTTCGCTGGTATCGTTCCAGATTGCCAGTTGCAGGCTGCCTGGAAGTTTGGAGCCATTTTCTTCAACATAGGAGATGATGCTGGCAGAAATTTCGGTTGGTTTCTGTTCGCCGATACGGAATACTTGAAGCATCGCCGCCGGCTTGCCATCAAAGCGGCCATAGGTTTCGATGTCGGCAAATCCATCGACTACGTTAGCAATGTCTCCCAGTTTAACCTGGGTGCCATCTGGATTAGCCAGGATGGTGATATCGGCATATTCGGGCCCCCAGTAACGGCGTTCCTTGGTTCTTAGCAGGATCTCACCACCAGACGTTTTAATGGTTCCGCCCGGTAGATCGAGTGAAGCTAAACGGATTGCTGTAGCGACCTTGTCGAGGGTCAGATTATAGCGCTGCAGAGTTTGCTCGGAAATTTCAATAGTGATTTCGAAAGGGCGTACACCACCCAGATCAACCTGGGTGATATTTTTCAGCTCTAATAATTCATCTCGGATTCGTTCGGCCTGCTCCCGCAGAATTTTTTCTTTGACATCTCCGTAAACGACAACTGAGATGACTTCACGACGGTTGGATAGCTTGCTGATAACAGGCTTTTCAGCATCTTCAGGAAAGGTCGTGATCCGATCAATTTCACTTTTGATATCCTGCAGGATTTCGTCGACATCTTCATCAGCATAGACTTCAGCCATGACTGTCCCGAATCCTTCATTGGCTGTGGACTTGAGTTGCTTGATGCCATCGACAGCGGTCAGACTCTCCTCGATTTTGATGACAATCCCTTCTTCAACCTCTTCTGGACCGGCACCGGGGTAGGCAACTGACACCGAAACACGATCGAGAGAAACTTCCGGGAAGATTTCCTGCTTGATACTTGGTGCCATAATGATGCCACCGAGAACCAGAACCAGCATCAGCAGGTTGGCAGCCACGTGGTTCATGGCCATCCATTTGACCGCTCCGTTCATTGTGCATTCTCCTGCAGCACCGGTCTGAGTAATGTCCCTTCAGCGGCCCCCGAGAGAGATGTCAGGATCAGTTTTTCTCCCGCCTGAACCCCTCCTTTGATCAGGATTTGTTGTTTTTCTCGCCGCAGGATTTCAACCGAGCGCAAGCTGAGATGGTTTTCGCTGTCGGCAATCCAGACCATATTGCCTGCATGTAATGCTTTACGGGGAATGCTGATAATATTTGTAAATTCTTCACCAGACAGTTCAATATTGACAAATAGACCGTTAAGCAAGGGGGGCTGGTTTAAGCTGTTTTTTAACTGGTAAGGATCTTCAACCACGACGATAACGGTTGCCATACGGCTGTTAGGATCAATTTCACCCAGACTGCGAGTCAACTTTCCAGACCAGCTGGTGTTGTTGCTTGCGGGGATGCGAATTATGGCAGATGCCCCTTGCTTATGGGCTACCAAAGGAATATTCAGCCAGGTTAGTTCCCTGGCAGGGAGCGGGATGTAGATTTCAGCCCGATCGGTTCCGGCAAAGTTGCCGATACTGGTTCCTGCCCGCAAGTATTGACCAAGGTCAACCTGTTCCTGACGGATACGTCCGTTAAATGGAGCTTTTAGCTCGGTGCGCTGTAAATATAATTGTGTCTGCTGCAGGTTTGCTTCGGCTCTGGCTAAGTTTGCCTGTTGTTGTCTCAGTTGAATCTCTCTGGTTGCCAGTGGTCCGGGTGTCCCTTTATCAATAATCTCAATCCGTTGCCACTCCGATAACGCAATTTTGGCGCGTTCACGCTCTATTGCCAGCTCTACTTGAACCTGGGCAATTTCTGCATAAGCTTTTTCAACTGCCAGTTCGAAGTCACTCGTATCAATCTTTAGTAAGGTTTCCCCTTTTTTGAAAAGTCCCCCTCTGACCAGTTGCGGTGAAATCCAGATGACCTTGCCACTGACCTCAGGCACCAGAGCAATTTCCTGTTCTGCCTGAACTGTTCC
>JAOZMV010000174.1 GCA_029934095.1 Desulfuromusa sp.
TGGTTCAAGGTTCAAGGTTCAAGGTTCAAGCAAAGTTGATTTCTCTCATGGCTACAAGTCAATAAAAAAACGCACCCGATAACACATGGGTGCCTTTTCCCTTTTTCCTGAAACCTTGTTCCTATTGCTTAATATGAACTGCCCTGATAAATTTAGCGTTTACTGCATCGTCAACCTTTTGTAGAGTCTCTTCGTCTACCGGGGAGTCAATCGAAAAGACCACCATCGCCTCACCCGCTTTTTCCTGCCGACCAAGACTCATATTGCCGATATTCACCTTTGCCTCACCAAGAATTGTTCCAATCTTTCCAATCAGACCGGGGCGATCCAGATAATTAATCACCAACATATGTTCTTCGGGACAGAAATCGATGGCAAATTTACGCATCTTGACAATCTTTGGGATACCCTCAAATAACGTTCCGGCAATCGTCCGACTTCCTTCGGGACTTTCCAGAGTTAAAGTGATCAGATTGGAGAAAGAACCGGTCTCGGTTGAGCGCACCGATTCAACTTCAATTCCCATTCCCCGGGCGATCAAACTGGCATTCACCATATTGACATCCTGCTCAGTACAATGATTCAGCAGGGCCGCCAAACCGCAGACACTTAATGGGGCACAGTCAAAACGGGCCAGTTTGCCGTTATAGGTAAAGGTGATTTTGTTCGGGTTCGGCGGTGCTAACTGCGAAATAAAATTACCCATGATAGAAACCAGCTTCATGAATGGTCTCATGTGTTCCATCAGGTCCGGATCAAAACGGGGGATATTCAACGCATTAGCCAACGGAAGACCATCAACATAGTTGACAATCTCATTACTGACATCAACGGCCACATTCTTCTGCGCCTCAAATGTATTGGCTCCCAAATGGGGGGTGACCAGCATATTCGGTTGAGCAATCAATTTTTTCAGAACATCACTTTTCGGTGGCTCCTCACTCCAGACATCAAACGCCGCACCGGAACATTTACCACTCTCCAGGGCATCAAGCATCGCCGCTTCATTGATAATACCACCACGGGCGCAGTTGATCATAATAACTCCATCCTGCATCCCGTTAAAATGTTCAGCAGAAATCAGATCACGAGTTTCTTCGTTTAGTGGCGTATGGACAGTGATAATATCTGAAAAACGGATAATATCTTCCAGCGGCAGCAGTTTGACACCAAAATCATCAGCCCGTTTTTCGGAAATATAGGGATCATAGGTAATCACTTCTGCCTCAAATGCCCGACAACGTCGCGCGACCCGACCACCAACTTTACCCAGACCAATAATGCCTACTGTTTTCCCTTTCAACTCACGACCGGTAAAGGGTGCGCGTTGCCAATCACCACTTTTCAGACTGCTGTTGGCAATCGGCACATTCCGACAGAGAGAAAGGGCCAGTGCCATAGTGTGTTCTGCCGCCGAATTGACATTGCCATAAGGGGCATTAACAACAATGATTCCCTTACTGCTGGCGGCATCGACATCGACATTATCAATTCCCACTCCGGCTCGGGCAATAATTTTCAGCTTATGGGCGTGATCAAGCAGAGCTTTATCAACCAGGGTTCCACTGCGGGTAATAATTGCCTCATAACCGCCAATGGTTGCATGGAGTTCTGGAATAGACAGGCCCAGTTTCATATCAACCTGAATGCGTGGATCTTCATTGAGAGGCAACAGACCACTTTGGGAAATTTCATCGGTGATTAAGACTTTCATCTTGAACCTTTCTGGCAAAACGGAGATCTTCAGAATCTTACTGGAGCGGTGGGATTTTATGACCCATAGCGGACAGATGTCAATATTGAATCATTAAGGTATAAGTCTCACGTCATCCAGATAGAGGATTCGGGGCTGTTCCAATTTCCCGACAAATACCCCCATGCCAGCGATACGGGTTAAATCGAGCAGGCGCTTTTTGGGCGCATGAGCAACTTTATCCAGGGAAACCTGAAGCAGATTCCAACCCGGCCTGAGCTCAAAGCTGGTGTTATAACGATCCCCATAAGCATTTTTGTGTTTGCGGTGGTCCTGGTCATGGATTCTGAAATGGAGTTGCAAGGGTTGCTGATCGGGGTTGAACACCTGCAGACCGACAGCACGATAGCCGCTCCAATCGGCTGGGAAATCTTTAAGGCCAATTCCCGAATACATCTGTGTCGTTAATTTGATTTGCAGGGAAGAACGTCCTGAAAAATAAATATCGTGATGAACCTTACGTTTTGCACTTCCACTCCAGCGGCTCGACTCTAAAGAAGTCTCAAATCCGGAGAGGAGCGGGAATTGTTGCCGGGCAACGATATCATCAACAATAACTTTGCCGACCGGGAGCAGGCTCCACAAAGCCATAAACACAACGGGTAGTTGCAAAAGTTTTAATTGCCAGGCAGAAACAGCTTTTCGCGATTGCGCAAAAAAAACCACCCCCAGCAACCCGCCGACAAGATCATTTCCCAGATCCTGCCAGGTTGCTTCACGCCCGATTCCACCCTGAATCAACTCAACCAGTCCACCAATGATAAATGTGAGAATTGCAACTTCAAACAGCTGCCGCATGAAAGGCTGGTCAGACCGCCAATCGACATAGAGATAGGCCCAGAGAGCAAAACAGAACAGGTGTCCCACACCCCAGATATAGCGAAAGCTACGCAGTGAGTCAGAATCAGGGCCGCCAATAAATAAAAGTGCAGCAGCAACCAGAGCCAGAAACCAGAGGATATATATTTGTTTACCGCGGAATCGTCTCATTCAACTCCATCTGTAAAGAAATCCGACACTGATAAAATTGTCACCTGATTATGTACCAACTGAAAATAAATTGCTGAGAAAAATGGGCTTCGATCCTCTAATAATTATTTAAAAACCTCACTTATCACAACAGGTTAGAAATAAAACCATCTGGACAGCAGGAGGAACTGGATTAAAAATCATCGGCAGGTATAAAATTTGCAAACGACTATTTAATATGAGATGATGTACGCAAACAAATGGAAATCACCAATAAAGGAGCAACCTAAATGGAAAGTCGAATCGAGTACAGCCCCGTCAGATCTTATCAACGCTTCAAAGCAATGGATCGCGCCTTGGTTCTGGTTGATCGAGGACCAGAGTCACTCCCCTATCACATTCTGGATATCAGCGCAGGAGGTCTATCCTTCCGCTACCTTGGACAGAAGCTGAAACGCTCTGAGGTCAAGAAAATCAGCCTTTATCATGACTACAACCTGGTTGTTGAGGATATCCCGATCAAAACGGTTTCTGATTACCGCCTGCATGACAACGTGGTTCCTGTTCGCCGCGGGAGTATCCTCTTCAAAGAATTGAGTGCCGAGAAACTAAGCAAGCTGGAAACCTTTATTCAGAGTTTTACTGAAGCACCGTTGCCAGTAGCGTAATTTTTTCAAGTAAAAAAGTCCAAAGCCACCCGCAATTGTTTTATTGCGGGTGGCTTTTTTGTGTCTACGACAACAGCAAGAGGACTGACGTAGCGGATCAGTAAATTCGGGACTGTCCCCGAACGGGGGCTGTCCCAGATATTTATGGACTGTGGAACTACAGTGGTTCGACTGGTTAAAGATTAGCCCGTGGGAGCTAAAAAATCCCAATTGTCGAACTAACAAAAAAAGGGAGAACCAATTGAATGGCTCTCCCTTTTTACTAGATATTTATCTGAAGGATTATTTTTTCATCTTCCTTCTATAGAGTGCCAGGCCCACCAGGCCTGAACCTAAAAGAACCATGGTGGCCGGTTCTGGGACAGGAGCTGTTGTTCCTTTTCCCATCAAATTGTCGTTACCACATCCCATGGTGAAATGAGAGTAAAAATCTGTTCCTTCATCAAGAAATGAGAGGTCA
>JAOZMV010000175.1 GCA_029934095.1 Desulfuromusa sp.
CGACCCGCTGCACTTCCAGTTCAGAAACAAATGCCCCATGAACCCGTTGCAGGTACCCAACCCCCGGTGGAAGAAATAACATATCTCCCATTCCGAGCAGGGTTTCGGCTCCCATTGAATCAAGGATTGTTCGCGAATCGGTGCGGGAGAAAACCTTGAAGGAAATGCGGGTCGGAAAATTAGCTTTGATCAGCCCGGTGATAACATCGACACTTGGCCGTTGGGTGGCGAGGATTAAATGGATTCCGGCAGCTCGTGCCATCTGTGCCAGGCGGGCGATTGATTCCTCAATCTCACGTCCGGCAACCATCATCAGATCGGCAAGTTCGTCGACGATAACGACAATATAAGGGAGGTGAGAGTGCTCAAGTTCCTCTTCTGCCTCAACGAAGAGAGGGGGGTCCATCTCTGCATCAAGAAAATCTTCAACAGGTTCTGGCTCTGGAGGGAGATCTTTGATATTTTTTGCCTCTTTAGCCAACTTGCGGTTGTATCCGTCGAGGTTTCGAACCCCTTTGTCTGCCATCAGTTGATAGCGGCGTTCCATTTCCCGAACCGCCCAGGCAAGTGCCAACGCTGCCTTCTTTGGATTGGTGACAACCGGCAGCAGCAGGTGGGGAATCCCTTCGTAGATCGACAGCTCCAACATCTTTGGATCGATCATGATAAGTCGTACGTCATCAGGTGTGGCACGATAAAGGAGCGAAAGAATGATGGTGTTGATCGATACCGACTTACCGCTTCCTGTTGACCCTGCCACCAGCAGGTGGGGCATTTTAGCCAGATCAGAAACAACCACCTGACCGAAAATATCTTTACCCAGTGCCATTGGCAATTTGCCACTCGTCTTGCGGAAAGCTTCCGAGTCGACTATTTCTTTCAAATAGACAATTTCACGGTCCTTGTTGGGAATTTCAATGCCAACGACCCCCCGTCCGGGAATTGGTGCAACAATCCGGATTGAAACCGCCTGTAGTGCCATCGCCAAGTCATCTTGCAGATTGGAAATTTTATTAACCTTGACTCCGGGAGCCGGGGCAAATTCATACATGGTGACAACCGGGCCGGGTTTAACTTCAACCACGTCCCCTTCAACCCCAAAATCGAGGAGTTTCTTTTCCAGCATCCGGGCTGCCATGGTCAGGCTGTCCCGATCAATAGGTTTAGGCTCACCACCATCATGATCCAGCAGCGAGGAGACCGGCATGTGATAAGTTCCGGGAGCTTCCAGAAAGGAGAAGGTCACCTGATTTTCTTCATCGGTGGTTTTTTTCTGTTTCTTCCCTTTTGGATTCTTCGTTGTGATCAGTTTTTTAGGTTCAGGTTCAATAATTGCCGGAGTATGGATCTCCAGTATCTGTTTTTCTTTTCTGCGCAATTCTTTACGGGCGTTACGGGTTTCCCGCCGCCGCTCCATACGTCGTCCCGAACGCTCCATCATACCCTCAAAAAACAGCACCAGTGAGAACCGGGTCGAGAGGATCAATGAGACAAGGAAGAAGACAATAAGAACAATAGCGGCACCGCCGATATTGAGATAGCGAGAGAGAAGTTGTTCCAGAACTCGCCCGATAGCCCCACCCGCCTCATCGATCTGGTTGCCAAACAAGGGAACGTTGGTAAACTTGAGCGCCAGTAAACCACCAATGGTTATCTGCAGGATAAAGAAAGCGACCAAGCGGATAAAACGGAAATGAACTTCGCGAAACTTTAACCAGCGCCAGGCCAGATGGAAACAACCGAAGGGCCAGAGCAGGGCGGTCAAACCAAATGCTTGATAGAGGAGATCGGCCAGATGGGCCCCGAAGGTTCCGACCAGATTGTTGATCCGCTCTGGATTAAGGTTGTTGTTGAAAGAGGGATCATCATTACTGTAACTGCCGAGACAGACCAGTAGAAAAATCCCCAACGCCAGCCAGACCAGCCCGAGAATTTCTTTGCGCATCCAATTTTCAGCAGGAACTTCTGGAATTTCTTTACTCATAAATACCAACTTTTCAATTTTTGATGAGTGTCATCATTCGTAAATTTTTTAAACGATCCCCTTCGTCCGGTCAATCTTGACCTTCTATTTTATGAAGAGGGAATATCAATAGTTTTTGACTCAGTGGAGAATAGCCGATTTTTGCTTCTGTTATAACTGTAAAATGACCGGTAAAATTAATGGTCTTCTGGCAATTCTTTTGTTAAAGCAGCGGCGCAATGTTTTACGGACTTCGACGCGGAGTTCTTCCCAGTCACTGAGCATCTCCTGACTGTGCTCCTGCAACAGATTACAGACTGCCTGTTTCGCCTCGGCCAGTAGTGCATCACTCTCTTCACTGTCCTCGGGAATAAATCCCTTGCTGAAAATTTCCGGACCCTGAACGATTTCTCCCGTCGACTGGTTGATTGCCAGCATCAGAATGACCAACCCATGATTGGCCAGATGGCGGCGATCCCGCAGTTCCATCTTGCCGACGTCACCAACCCCTTTACCATCGACCAGCACCCGACCAGTTTCAAAGCGTTCACTCAGGGTCAGCCCCCCCTCCGCACTGACGGTGAGCTTCTGGCCATTTTCAAGAACCAACGTATTTTCCTCTGGCAGACCCATCTCGATAGCCAACTGTTTATGTTTGACCAGATGGCGATATTCGCCGTGGATCGGCACAAAGTATTTCGGTTTGACCAAATTGTGTACCAACTTCAGCTCTTCACGGCTGGCATGACCTGAGACATGAATTTCACTGGTTTTTTCGTAATAAACTTCGGCACCACGGCGGTACAGATTGTTAATCAGATCACTGATTGCTTTTTCATTGCCGGGGATAAATTTTGACGACAGGATAACCGTATCACCCTGTTCCAGTTCGATCTGTTTATGGTCTCCCAGAGCGATCCGCATCAGGGCACTCAATGGTTCTCCCTGGCTGCCAGTGGTGATAATCAGCACTTGCTCCGGTGGTAGTTCGCGCATCTCACGCAGATCAATAAATTGTTCCGCCGCGATACTCAGGTAGCCCAGTTGTCGGGCGATATCAACATTACTGACCATACTGCGGCCATTGATCAGCAGTTTTCTTCCGGCAATCTTTGCCGCATCGGCAATCTGCTGAATGCGGTGAATATTGGATGAGAAGGTGGCGACAATAACCCGCTGACGACACTTTGGAATCATCTCGTCCAGAACTTTTCCGACGTTGCGTTCCGACAGGGAGTAGCCCTCGTTCTCAACATTGGTGGAATCAGCCAGCAGCAGCAGAACCCCCTCTTCACCCAATTCGGCCAGTCGTGCCAGGTCGGTTGTTTCACCATCAACCGGAGTCTGGTCAATTTTGAAGTCGCCGGTGTGAATAACTGTTCCAGCAGGGGTTTTGATAGCCAGCCCAACCCCGTCGACAATTGAATGGGCGGCCCGGTAGGGTTCGATTTCAAAAGGGGATAGATCAACCTTTTTACGGGGATGAATCTGTACCAGTTCGGCCTGTTGATCGAGTTCAAACTCTTTCAGTTTATTGCGCAGCAATCCCAGGGTCAGTCCGGTTCCATAGATGGTCGGTCCGCCAAGTTTTTGCCAGAGGAACGGAATAGCGCCGATATGGTCTTCGTGGCCGTGGGTTAAAACCAAGCCGACAATATCTTCACTACGATCTTCCAGCACCTTGACATCGGGTAGCACCAGATCGATACCAAACATATAGGCTTCCGGAAACATCAGACCGCAATCGATCAGCAGGATCTTCCCCGCATATTCAATCGCCATCATATTCATGCCAATTTCCCCAAGCCCGCCAAAGGGGAGGATGTGGAGTTGTTCGGATTGATTATCAGACATCTGTACTTGCTCCTTGTCAATTTTTGCTAG
>JAOZMV010000176.1 GCA_029934095.1 Desulfuromusa sp.
CTGGTCTCAAACTTCCGAATTTTCGCTTCGGCCCGTATAGTCCGACAGCCTCCTAACAACTTAAATATTCTGGAAAATGGAAATATGGATTCATCAACCTACAAGATTCGCAAAACTTTTTTAATCCCGCTGGGACTGGCGGTTATTCTCAGTTTTATTTTGTTGGCCAGCGCTCTGTTCTTGCAGTTGCCAATCGCAAAGACTATTATTCTCGTAGCATTTTTATTGCCGATCTGTGTTATTTTTGCTGAAAGTAGCCTCCGCAAAGTCCGCATGACTGTAGATACCATTGAAGTCAATAAACTATTTCGGAGCAAACGTTTAAGCTATGCTGAGCTGACAGCTGTTGATACTATTCAGGTACGTAAGCGGGTCTTTGTCAGTCTGAGCAGTGAGAATGACTTTATAATCCTCTCCAACAGCTATGACCATTTTGGAGAACTACTGAAGCAACTGGTGACGGGGGCCCCTGAAACGGTGGTCAGCGATGAAACCAGACAATTAGCAGAACATCCGCCGAAAAAATGTAATGATATTTTTTCGGCATGGCTTGCCGTTGCAGTTTTAACTTTAATAATTTTTGTGCAACTTAGAGGTGCATTTTAATTTTCAACAATAGGCAAAAAGATGTGCCTGGAAGGATGGTATTATGAACTCTAAAACTTTGGAAGAATTCAAGGATCTACTGACCCAGCAATTGGAGTCCCTGTTCCAGGACGTAGAAAAAACAGTTTCCGGCATGACCGAGGAAAACCCCAATTTCCCCGATCCAACCGATCGGGCCTCCCTTGAATCGGATCGAAACTTTGAATTGAGGATTCGTGATCGCGAACGGATGTTGATCAAAAAAATCCGTCAGGCATTGGATCGAATCAAAGATGGGACCTTTGGCCGCTGTGAAAGTTGTGATGAAATCATCGGCACAGAGCGGTTACGTGCCCGCCCGGTGACAACCCTCTGTATTGAGTGTAAAACTGAACAGGAACGACAAGAAAAAATCGGTTAGTCAGCTGTCCTGTTGTTATTTCTGCAAAATTATTTTTTTGGCCAGGGGGCTCGCCGTTCCTGACCGACATATGCTTCACGACTCCGATAGTCGCGAAGTTTGGCATTTTTTCGAATGATATCCACCCATCCGGTATCGCGCTTAAAACGCAGGATTTTGTCCGTCGCAATCAAGACATCAAGAACATCATTACTCACTTTGCTTTCAGTCCCGTCCAGATAGACAATCTCAATGAGAGTCCCTTCCATAACTCCTCCATTATTCTTCATCAACACCTCATTTGTTCTGCCGCCTGTGAGTATACCCAAACCCGGTTAATTTTTCACTGGAAATTTATCCTTGCAACCATGAACCAAACAAAGATCAACGTAACTTCCATTGTTTTTTGACAATGACCAGTGTATGCTTATCAGCCTCTAATTGACGCTGTCATGGATATTTTATATAAGGAGAACCGCTATGTTTGGATTGGGAACTCAGGAATTATTAATCATTCTGGTACTGGTTATGATCATCTTCGGTGCCGGAAAATTACCCCAGGTTGGCGGGGCTCTGGGTAAAGGGTTACGCAACTTCAAAAAAGGGGTCAATGAAGCTGAGGACGATATCGAAGAAGGTCAAGTTGAAGAGATTTCCGAGAACAATGGAAATGAGAAGAAGGACGCCTGATTGCATCGGGAATATTAAAACTGGGGGGATTCCTGCATCGCCATCTTCTCCCCGGTTCTGTTTTACCCACAGTAGAGAGCAACGGCCCCGCCTCCAGTAATTTTTCCAGTTCTACCCGTTCACTGGAAAAAAAATGAATCATCTTTTTTAGCCAGAACCAGACTCAAAATTCCCAACTCAAAGGAAACTTGATGAGCAAAGCACTCGGACTGATTTCGGGGGGTCTTGATAGCAGTTTAGCCGCCATGGCTCTGATGCGACAGGGGATTGAAGTGACCGGAATATCCTTTGTCACCCCCTTTTTTAACGCTGACAAATCAGAGCGGGCAGCAGCGGCCATCGGTCATCCCCTGATTATTGAAAATATTGGTGACGTTCATTTACAGATGGTGAAAACACCAAAGTATGGTTATGGTCGTAATATGAACCCCTGTATCGACTGCCATGCCATGATGTTTCGGTTAGCGGGAGAACGGATGATCAAAGATGGTTTTGATTTTCTCTTTTCCGGCGAGGTTCTCGGCCAGCGCCCCATGAGTCAGAACGCCAATGCTTTAAAGTCGGTCGCCAACCTGTCCGGGTTTCCCGATAGAGTTCTGCGCCCGCTAAGTGCAAAGCTGTTACCGATCACCCCGATGGAAGAATCGGGATTGGTTGTGCGTGAACAATTGCTCGATCTTCAGGGGCGGTCACGCAAACCCCAACAGGCATTAGCCAAGGAATGGGGGCTTCATGACTACCCCGGGTCAGGGGGTGGCTGCCTGTTGACTGAAGAGGGTTTTTCTAACCAACTGCGTGATCTCTTCGATCACGATCCAGAAGCAACAACTGCAGATGTGGAACTGCTCAAAGTTGGCCGGCAATTTCGCCTCTCGGCAACAGCAAAACTGATTTTAGGACGTCATCAAGCCGATAATGAAGCACTGCAGCAGCAAATTAAACCCGAACAGATAAAACTCCGCTGCCAGAATTTCAGCGGCCCCATCGGTCTATTCAGTGGAAATGCAGATCAAGAAGAGCTGGATACCGCAGCAGCAATCGTCGCCTCTTATGGAAAAGGGAAGGATGAAGTAGAAGTGGACGTCCTCTGCATCGCTGCTGGCAATGAGTTTGTGCGGCGGGTCAAGCCACTGGCTCGGGAAATATCGAGAGAATTACAGATTCGCTAAAATTTTAACGGAGAGACGCAGAGAGGGAGAGTTGGAGAGAAAAACAAAACCTTAATTCTCGCCACCAAGACTCCAAGGCACCAAGAAAATCTTGGTCAAAATCGTTTTTAAGGTTTTAAAACCAAAAAAGAGATTTTGTTTTTCCTTGGTGGACTTGGTGCCTTGGTGGCTATTCATGGTTTTAAAGGTTTTCTCTCCACCTCTCCTTCTCTCCGTTGAAAAACAAAAAAAGCCCCCGCCGGATAATTCCAGCGGGGGCTTTCTATTGATCAGGTGAGGCAGAATTTACATCATTCCGCCCATGCCACCCATTCCGCCCATGCCACCAGGCATTGGAGGCATGCCGGCAGCACCAGCATCATCAGCCGGAGCATCAGCAATCATTGCTTCAGTGGTCAACATCAGACCGGCAACCGAAGCAGCATTTTGTAATGCACTACGGGTCACTTTAGTCGGATCGAGAATACCGGCAGCAATCAGGTCGCAGTACTCATCAGTTGCAGCGTTGAAACCGAAAGCACCTTCACCGTTGATAACCTTATCGGCAACGATAGCACCTTCGCTACCGGCATTAACAGCAATCTGGCGCAGTGGCGCTTCCAGGGCACGAATAACCAGTTGCACACCGAATTTTTGTTCGCCTTCAAGCTCAAGTTTTTCCAAAGCAGGGAGACAACGTACCAGAGCAACACCGCCACCAGGGACGATACCCTCTTCTACCGCAGCACGAGTTGCATGCAGAGCATCTTCAACACGAGCTTTTTTCTCTTTCATTTCGGTTTCAGTTGCAGCACCAACCTTAACAACGGCAACACCGCCAACCAATTTGGCCAGACGCTCTTGCAGCTTCTCACGATCATAATCGCTGCTGGTTTCGTCGATCTGGGCACGGATAGCCTTAACCCGACCTTCAATCGCAGCTTCTTCACCGGCACCATCGATAAGAGTGGTATTCTCTTTGTCAACGATAACCCGCTTGGCAGTACCGAGCATGTCGAGA
>JAOZMV010000019.1:0-11699 GCA_029934095.1 Desulfuromusa sp.
CAAGTGCCTGAGCCCAATACAGTCCAAGATAGAAGCTGCCACCACGGTTATCAATTTCTTTCACCTTACGAGAAGGTAACTTTTGGTTCTCAAGGTAGCCACTGATACCGGCATCCAGAGTCTCAGCCAGAATAGCAGCCTTGGGATTATTGTCAGCACTTGCAGCCTGCTCCAATGATGGAACCAGAGCACAGAACTCACCGAGTGAATCCCAGCGAATGTGACCCTCTTTGAGGAATTGAGCAACGTGTTTGGGAGCGGAGCCACCGGCACCAGTCTCAAACAATCCACCACCGGCCAACAGTGGAACGATGGAAAGCATCCGCGCACTGGTTCCGAGCTCAAGAATCGGGAAGAGATCGGTCAGATAATCACGAAGAACGTTGCCAGTCACAGAAATCGTATTCTCACCCTTGCGAACCCGCTCGAGGGAGAAGTTCATGGCATCAACCGGGTTCATAATACGGATATCCAAACCTGCAGTATCGAACTCGGGCAGATACTTATTAACCTTCTTGATGATCTCAGTGTCATGGCCACGATTCTCGTCAAGCCAGAAGATTGTTGGCTCACCAGAAGCTTTGGCACGGTTGACAGCAAGCTTGACCCAGTCTTTGATTGGAATATCTTTAGCCTGACTGGAACGATAAATATCACCGGTACTAACCGGCTGCTCAAGCATCACTTCACCCGCACTATTAAGAACCTGAAACTTACCCGCTGATGGGGCGAAGAAAGTCTTATCGTGAGAACCATACTCTTCTGCTTTTTGAGCCATCAGACCTACATTGGCAACGCTACCCATGGTAGCGGGATTGAATTGACCATTGCGCTTGGCATCTTCAACAATTTCACGATACATGGTTGCATAACAGCGATCAGGAACCATGGCGATGGTATCCTGGAGCTCATCTTGCAGATTCCACATCCGACCACCGTCACGGACGACGTTCGGCATTGAAGCATCAACAATGACATCATTCGGAACATGCAGGTTGGTAATATTTTTACGTGAGTCAACCATAGCCAGTGCCGGCATTTCTGCGTAGCAGGCATTGATATCTGCTTCAATTTCAGCTTTTTTTGCAGCTGGAAGCTTATCAAGTTTCGACAAAACATCACCGAGACCCAAGTTAACGTTAGCACCAATCTCTTTAAGGATGTCTGCATGTTTGTCCAAAGCAGCAGCAAAATAAACCGAAACGGCATGACCAAACATAACTGGATCGGAAATCTTCATCATCGTTGCTTTAAGGTGGAGGGACAAAAGAACGCCCTTCTCCTTAGCTTCCTTGATGGTGGCAGTATAGAAATCGCGCAGAGCAGCAACTTTCATAACTGAGCTATCGAGAATTTCACCTTCAAGTAATGCCAAACCCTCTTTCAACACAGTTGCTTTTCCAGCGGCATCAACAAACTGGATACTGGCAGTATCAGCCTTATCCATGGTGATCGATTTTTCAGTCTCATAGAAATCACCATGATCCATGTGGGCAACACGGCACTGGGAAACTTCAGGCCAATCTTGCATCATGCGATGCGGGTTCTTTTGGGCAAACGCCTTAACCGAAGCAGCAGCACGGCGATCTGAGTTACCTTCACGCAGAACCGGGTTAACCGCAGAGCCAAGACATTTGGCATAACGGACCTGGAGCTCTTTTTCAGCATCAGTCGTTGCTTCTTCAGGATAAGTAGGAACATCGTAGCCTTTTTCCTGCAGCTCAGCGATTGCCTCTTGCAGCTGCGGAACCGAAGCACTGATATTTGGCAACTTGATAACGTTGGCCTCAGGAGTACCAACTAAAGCACCCAAAGATGCCAAATTGTCAGCAACTTTTTGCTCTTCAGTCAAATTTTCAGGAAAATTCGCCAAGATACGACCAGACAGGGAAATGTCCAGAGTTTCAACTTCAACGCCAGTCCCCTTGCAAAAAGCTTGAACGATCGGCAGAAAAGCGTAGGTCGCCAAAGCCGGTGCTTCATCAATTTCGGACCAGATAATCTTTGCCATGTGTCTCTCTCCTTAGAATTTAAATGCCAATATAACCACTTAAGTCAGGACATAACTACGTTATAAACTGAAAAATTCACCCCCATCTAGTGTTGTATACAGTATACAAACAAAATCGGGGTGTCAAGAGCCTTTGCGCTTTAAAGTAAAATTATCTAAATCGATCAGAGATCAAATCTAACTATCTATTTTTTGGGATCTTTTTCTACAGAATCTTTTTCAGAAAGCGGGGGGAAATCTGATTTATGCACTAATTAACGGGAGAAAGGGTTCTATCGGTATTTAGCCGGCAGAACAGTGTGAGAATCAACACAATTTGAAAGGTTTTCAATTCAACGGCCGGAAAAGGTTCAACATCTGCGCTTCCTGGCGGGCAGTCTCGACCTCCTCTTTGGTTTTATCGCGTGGGATCATCAGAATCTGGCCAGTAAAAATCTCTGTTGGATCCTTAATCTGATCTCGATTGGCTTTATAAATGAGCGGCCAAAGCAAAGCATCTTTATAAACTTCCTCTCGAGCAGCAATCGTTGCCAGGTTCTCACCTGCCTGAACTTCAACGTTATCAACCAGTTTTGGTTTTACGATAACTGGAGGAGCTTTTTTAATAACAACTGGGGCTGGCTTTTTCGGTTTAGTTACCTGCACTTTTTTCTTCTGCGCCTGCTGTTCCTTCAGCGCGGCCTGCTGCCTCAACTCTCGCTGCTTTGCAAACTCTGCCAGCCGTTTTTCTTCAGCAATTTTTTTCTGTTCTGCTGCCAGCTGTTCTTTACGCACTATCGTCAGCTTAAGTGCTTCCGCAGAATAACGTCGGGCCAAATCCAGAGTCTGTGAAGCTCTACGATACTCTTTATTTTTGACCTGAAGTTCAGCAGCTTGCAACGCACTGGTAGCAAGCTGATATTCACCGGGGGCATATTGGATCGCACCTGCTGCATAAGCATGTGCAACAACATCCCGGGTATCCTCTAAACTTTTTACCGGGGACTTCGCACAACCTGACACTAAGAGGACAAGCGTAATGATTAGCAACAGACGGTTAAACATCTGCATTCGTTATTATCCTATATTCAATAGTTTAACTATTTTATAATTATCGAGAAAACAGCTCATTTAAAGATAAACTCAATCCATACCTACTGCTGCTTTGTCCGCAAACGCACTCCCAATTCCTGTAGCTGTTTATCATCCACATGATTGGGGGCTTCAGAGAGTAAACACGTTGCTTTCTGGGTTTTTGGAAACGCAATCACATCGCGAATCGAATCAGAACCGGTTAAAATCATCATCAATCGATCGAGACCAAATGCAATACCACCATGTGGCGGCGCACCAAAAATCAAAGCATCAAGCAAGAATCCAAATTTCTCCCGGGCTTCCTCTTCACCGATTCCAAGCAGTTCAAACATTCGGGACTGTACCGACTGATCATGGATACGAATACTTCCACCACCAATTTCAGAGCCGTTCAACACCAAGTCATAAGCCTGGGCTCGTGCTTTACCGGGATCGGTATCGAGCAGCGGGATATCCTCTTCGAGAGGAGCGGTGAAGGGGTGGTGAACGGCAACATGTCGACGTTGCTCGCCATCCCATTCCAACAATGGGAAATCGGTCACCCAGGTAAATTTGAACACATTTTTATCAGCAAACCCTAACTTTTCTCCGAGATGGCCACGCAGTCGGCCCAAGGCTTCATTTGCAATAGAGGCGCTATCCGCCATAAACAACAAGAGGTCACCAACTTCGGCATCCAGCTTTTCATTCAGAACAGACAACTCATCAGCAGTAAAGAATTTGGCGATAGGCGATTGCCACTCCCCTTCCTTAACTTTGACCCATGCCAGACCTTTGGCACCATAAATTTTAACAAAATCGGTGAACCCGTCCAAATCCTTACGAGAGAAAGTTGCGCCACCTTTGACATTAAGAGCTTTAACCAGACCTCCATCAGCCGCAACACTGGCAAAGACCTTAAATTGAGAGTCAGCAACTTCCCGGGTAATATCAATCAATTCCATATCAAAACGTAAATCAGGATTATCGACACCAAAGCGATCCAATGCCTCTGCATAAGTTAAGCGGGGCATCGGCAGAGACAACTCAACTCCCAATGCTGCTTTGAAAACTTTGGCGATCATCCCCTCCATGATATCCATCACCTGGCCACGATTGACAAAACTCATTTCACAATCAAGTTGAGTAAATTCAGGTTGACGATCTGCACGTAGATCTTCATCACGGAAACATTTGACGATCTGGAAATAACGGTCAAAGCCCGACACCATCAGTAACTGCTTGAATAACTGCGGTGACTGAGGTAACGCATAAAAGTTCCCGGTATTGACACGACTGGGAACCAGATAGTCTCTGGCCCCTTCCGGAGTACTTTTGGTCAGAACCGGAGTCTCAATTTCGATAAACCCTTGCTCATCAAAATAATTACGCACCGTCTTGGCAACCAGATGACGCATCATCATGTTTCGCTGCAATGCCGGGCGACGTAAATCGAGGTAACGATATTTCAAGCGAATATTTTCGGCAACTTCGGTAAATTCATCGACCATAAAGGGGGGAGTCTCGGAACGGTTCAAGATCAGCAACTCGCTGATTTCGATCTCGATCTCACCAGTTTTCATCTTGGGATTAACGGTCCCCTCAGGACGTGGCGATACTTTCCCCCGCGCAGCCAGTACATATTCATTGCGAACCTGCTCAGCCTTCTGGTGTGAAGCAAGATCACGATCAGGATCAAGGGCCAACTGAATAATCCCCTCACGGTCACGCAGATCAATAAAAATCAGACCACCATGATCACGGCGCCTTTGTACCCAACCCATCACACAAATATCCTGGCCAATTTGCTCCGCAGTCAAATCACCGCAACGGTGGGTTCTTACCAGATTTCCAAGTTTATCGTTCAACACAAAATCCTCCAAAATGGGTGATTAAACCCTGATAATTTTATAGGCAATCGAGAATTATATAAACCGCCATCATCACAGGTCAAGAAGAAGTGACAATCTAAACCTGTTTTTTTGCGAAAAACTCAACAAAGGCATCTAAAGCAACCAACGATTGAGTACTATCAGACATATTTTTAAGTTGTGCCTGTCCGGTCCCAAGTTCTTCCTCACCCAAGATAAGAGTAAAAGCAGCATTCAATTTATTTGCTCGACGCATCTGTGCTTTCAAACTTTTCCCCAGATAATCCATTTCCACACGTACGCCAGCAACCTGCAACTGTGACATCAGCACAAATGCCCGCTCAGCCGCTTCTGTGCCGATGGCCGCAATAAACAATTGTGGCATTGCGGCACCTATCCGCTGCTCACCTTTCATCAACACCAGACGCTCAAGTCCGATGGCAAAGCCAATTCCCGGCAGCGCTGGGCCACCAAGACTTTCTACCAGACCATCGTAGCGCCCCCCGGCAGCAACCGCATTCTGTGATCCGAGTTGATCGGTAACCATCTCAAAGGTGGTGCGTACATAATAATCCAAGCCGCGCACCATCCGCGAATTGACGATAAACGGTATTTGCAAAATATTCAGATAGTGTTTGACCTGAGAAAAATGGTCATTACAGGGGGAGCACAAATGTTCAAGAACTGAGGGAGCATCAAGTGTCGCAGCTTGACATCCTGCAGCCTTACAATCCAATACCCGCAGTGGATTAGTCTGGTAACGACGCTGACAATCTGCACACAGGTTATCCAGACACAATTCAAGATATCCGATTAATTTCTGCCGATAGCCGGGACGGCAGTCAGGACAACCAAGTGAATTGATCTGTAGAGAAACTGACTCAATCCCGACCCTGACAAAATATTGGTGCAGCATAGCCAGAACCTGGGCATCAATTTTGGCATCCTCAACCCCGATAACTTCAGCTCCGATCTGATGAAACTGACGATAGCGCCCCTTCTGTGGCCGCTCATAGCGAAACATCGGCCCCAGATAAAAAAGCTTGGAAACGGGATCAAGATTATGTAAACGGTTCTGAATAAACGAGCGCATCACCGGGGCAGTTCCCTCGGGACGCAAGGTCAGAGATTTTTCACTTTTATCATTGAAGGTGTACATCTCCTTTTCAACGATATCGGTGGTTTCACCAATGGAGCGACAGAACAGTTCGGTCTTTTCCGCTATCGGTGTTCTGATCTCAGAAAAACCATAGAGGCCGAACACATCACGGGCACTCTGCTCCAAAAACTGCCAGGTTTCTACCTCCCCGGGCAGAATGTCATTCATCCCTTTGATTGCGGTTATACTCAAGACAGCGACCTTTTCTGCTATTGTTCAATTGATTTTGGACTGACGGAGCCGACACAGACGGGAGAAGATACCCTATTTTGTATTGATCTGAAAGGGGTTTAAGCGATATTTTTAAAATTATTTCTGCTTGGTCGTGGGGAGTTTATATTCAAGGATGGGGGCAAATCAGGTTGGCAAAAAAAACAGTCTGCGATCTAGTCATCATCTTTCGGAATATCTACCACCCCACAGATGACATTCCGGGTCTCCTTACCGGCATACATTGCCCGGTCAGCTAATTCAAGTAGCTTTTTCTTCTCAGTCGCATCGGTCGGAAAAGTTGAAAACCCGGTGGTAACAGTCACATAGCTTGGAGTTCCTTGTTTTTGAAGAAAGGCATGCTCCTCAATCGCTTTACGAATCCTCTCAGCAACAATCCGGGCGGTACTATCATCCGTTTCTACCAATACGGCAGCAAACTCATCACCACCATAGCGAAACAGCATATCGACATCCCGGACACAATCAGCTAACAGACAACCTACTTCCTGTAGCGCCGCACTTCCCGCCAGGTGGCCGTAGTTATCATTAATCTCTTTGAAGCGATCCAGATCAAGAAACAGCAGGGAAAACTTTAATCCATAACGCTGAGAACGGCGGATTTCACGGCTCAGTGAAACTTGCATGTAGCGATGATTATACAATCCGGTCAAATCATCGGTATACATCAGCTCTTGAGCATCCTGATAACGACAGGCATTTTCAAAGCCGAGGGCAACCTGATCACACAAATAACGCACATCCGCTAAATAGACTGTTTCTGATAAATTTTCAGCCACATCACAGAGGATAACTCCCCCCTTGACAACATCGCCATCGCGCAATGGCAACATCCAGATATTCTCCCGGTGCTGCTGCAATTTAACCAGTTGGGGAGTAACCTCTTCGTTCGGTTGGCAGAGGTTTGTCAATCCATCCAACTGCGGCAGTAAAAGATCGACCAACTGTTCGGCAAATTCAGCGGTCATTTTTTTTACTCCGGTGAGGATGGGGGTAACACCATTCTTCAGGGTAAAAGTGCAACCGACACTCGCACCCATCTCACGCAGCAAAACATCCAGAGATTGAGGGATAAGACGTTCCAGATCGATCAACGATGATAGGGATTTCCCGGTCTGAAAGAGTTGAATCTGACGATGCAAATGGTCGTTTTCTGTCAGCAGGTTTCGTTGATCCAGGCAATTACGCACCAGATGTTTCAACTCTTCAGGATTAAATGGCTTGACCAGATAATCCCGAGCACCGTTCTTTAATGCATCAATAGCTGTTTCAAGACTGGCATAGCCAGTGACCAGAATGACATCCGGAGGGTTTGGAAGGGTTCTGGCAACACGCAGAACCTCCAAACCATTCCGCCCCGGCATCACCATATCTGTCAGCACCAGATCAATCGGGTGCTGCTGCAACAACGCAATGGCATCATCGCCATTGTCACAGACTTCAACCTGATAACCTTCTTCCAACAGCAAATCACGATAGAGTTTGCGGAAAAAAAGCTCATCATCGACAATCAGGATATTTGATTGGACAGAAATCATAAGTCTCCTGTAATAACAAGGAACTATTAACAGCATCTAAGGGGAATGTCAACGAAAATTCCCCTGCCGCCAATGTTTAACCTGCCAACCTTGTTCGGAATACTGAGCCTGAAGGGTTCCTGAAAGATCAGTTCGATAGAGTGGAATTTTATTTTTACCTAGATAGTTGACAACCGATTTTGCCGGCAGATGATAGCGGTTCTGGTAGCCGACAGAAACCAGGCAAGCCTGTGGTAGAAGTTTATCAATGAGCTGGTCAGTTGCCGAAAATTTACTTCCGTGATGGGGCAACTTCAACAGAGAGACCGGACCGGGTATCCCCGCAGCTAAGAGTTTGTGTACCCCTGGCTCTTCCAGATCTCCAGTCAACAACAAGCTGTTGTCCTTACTATGCTCATAATACATCACCAGAGAAGTATCATTCTTATGGCTATCCGCTGCAGCACCATTGAATATATGCAGGGAACCGGAACTCCAACAGGGGACTTCACTCCATCCGGCGGGTGCAACCTTGACTGGAATAGCTTTTTTCAGCAAAACATTCTGTAAACTATAGTGCAGATTGGCAGAGGGCTGCCCAAACCAGAATTCCCGTACCGGGAAATTATCCAGAATAAAAACCAGCCCCTTACGATGATCCAGGTCATCGTGGGTTAAAACGACCGCAGTCAGTTCAGACACCCCCAACGCTGCAAAAGCCGGTGCCAGCAAACGCTCACCAACATCAAACCTGTCACTGTAAAAGCCACCACCATCAATCAGAATCGCCTCCCCATGATTGTTCTGCAACAGCATCGATTCACCCTGACCGACACTGAACATGGTCAATGAAACCGGCAATGAATGAGCTAGAGGGAATTGCCACAGGATAACTGCAGGTAACAAACAGATTGTGACCAGTCGCAGCCTGCCGGTTTTTACTGCATATGGAAATAACAGCAAGGGCAAGATAAACAAGGCCACTGCAAGATTCTGCCAATCAGACAGAAATAGATACGCTCCACCACAGCCGGGAAGTGCAGTAAACCAACTAGCCAGCGACAATACAACCTCCAGAATAAAGCCGCAAAGTTGAAATAATAGCTCTGCCAGTTGTGGGAAAAATTGGTAGAAAAGCAGTCCTGAGAATCCGACTGGCAATGCCAACAGGGTGATCACCGGAACACAGATAAGATTAGCAAGGACTCCGATCGGGGCAAAAAGATGAAAATTAAAAAGAACCAGGGGCAAGGTGGCAAGCATTGCAGCAAAAGTCACCATAAATAGCTGAACTGGATAACGGAAATAGACACGAAGGTCACGACCTCGATGTTGCCACAACGGTCGCCAGAGGAGAATCCCGGCAGCACCGGAAAAAGAGAGTTGCCAGCCAGCCTGCCAGAGAAGTAACGGATTCACCAGAAGGGACAGCAAAGCCAGAGAAGCTAACAACAATAGGGGATTGACATAATAACGCCAGCACAGAAACACCGCCACCAGAACGGCCAGGACAAAAGCCCGACGGGTCGAAACAGCATCGCCCGTCAGGAGTAAATAGCCAAACAACAATGGTAATAATGCGAGGGGCAGAACACGTTGCGGAGGTTGCCAATTGAGCAAACGTGGAAAACGGCGATAAATACTGAGCAGCAGACGATAACCCAGCAGGGCAATCATTCCGAGATGGAGGCCGGAAATAGCAAAAAGATGACTGATACCACTCCTTGCCAGAGTTTTCCGGATAGAATCGGGAATAACCCGCCCTTCTCCCAATACCAATGCCCTGACCAGATAAGCTCGATCCTCAGGCATCAACTCCTGAATGGTTGCAGCAACACGACTCCGCCATGGGACGACCCCCTGGTTTAAAAGACTGTTCTGCTGTTTCAGAACTGTAATTTTTTCAAAATTTTTCACCCAGGCGGTCATGTCAGTATGCTGACTGGCTAGATAGCGTGGCCAGTTAAATTCTCCCGGGGTACCAAAGAGACGTGGTTGCCGCATGCGACTTTTACAGCGAATAACATCACCAGGAAAAAGTTGATCCGTCCCTTCTCCCATATACAGTCGCACCAGCAAGGGAGATTCCAGCCGTATCGGCTCACCTTTCATGGTCACCGAATCGGCGCGCAATTCAATCCAGCTACGTCCCTCAGTTAATTGCCTGATATCTATTATCTTTCCGCTCAGGGTGACTTTTCGCGCCAGTTGGTCGATATGAACAACATCTTGACGAGGTGGAAATTGCAGAGGGTAACGGAGGTTTGAGAAAACAAAAATAGAAAGGAAAAGGAAGATTAAGGCGATCCGGCTGTACTTATACAGAGACAGTAAGAAGAACAGTAATCCAGAGATCGCGACAAGCAACCAACCAAAAGAGCTTGGCAAGGTATAGATTGGAGCCAGAGATAAGCCGGTAATCGTTGCAGACAGGGCGATAAGTATCGGTTGCATATCCCCCTCCTGCATTACAGATTAACTAGGAGGCTGTCGGACTATACGGGCCGAATTTGCAGCCGGGTCATGGATAGTCCGACAACTTCCTAATATCAGATCATTTATTCAAAGCTGATCAGGTTTTTGCTTTCTTTTCAGCTACGTCACCTTTGCCATCTTCCAGCTGAGAAATATACTCTTCAGCAAGAGCGACATCCTTCTTGCAACCGATAAAGACTGGTGAACGTTCATGAATCTGTTGTGGCTGTAGATCAAGAATTGGTCGACGCCCATCGGAAGCGGCACCGCCAGCCTGCTCAATTAAATAAGCCATGGGATTCAATTCAAACAGCAATCTTAATTTCCCCTGTGGCAGATTCTGCAAGTGAGGATAAAAGAAAATCCCCTCCCCTTTGAGCAGAATCTGATTGATGTCGGGGACAAAACCACCACTGTAGCGCAACTTGACTCCACGCTCTTCCAACTTGGTGACAAATGCCTCAACTCCAGGAGTATAGAGATTACGTTGCCCCCCCGGTGAATAGAGATTCCCTTGTGGCTTCAAAGTAATATTTTCCTGCAACAGAGTATATTCCCTGAGCATATTCATACCAAATTCATGCACCCCCTTGCCAACACTGTAGACCAATGTCGTCCGTGGGCCATAAAGAATATATACTGCGGCCACCTGATTACGGCCCGACTGCAGCAGGTCGCAACCTTCAAAGATTGAAACAATAGTGCCGACAGCCAGATTAACATCAACCAGAGAAGATCCATCCAGAGGATCGAATGCGACTGAATATTTTCCACCACAGTCAGGAGAAACCGGAATAATTTCATCCATCTCTTCCGACATCATATTGGCAACCACACGGGAATGATCAAGCCGCTTGCGCAAGATTCGATCGGCCAGAACATCCAACGCTAACTGTTGTTCCCCATAGAGATTGGAGGTACCGGCCACTCCCAGATCACCCGTGCTGATCGAGTGGATAATATATTTGGAAGCTTCAGCAATTTCGCAAATCAAATGGGTCAGATTTTCGTTGATGTAGTGCTCACGTAAATGGCGGCGCAAATCAATCTGAAATTTTGTTTTTCCCGGTCTGCTCGTTGGGCTCATTGGACTGAAACCTCCCTGGATTCAGTAAAATCACGTGCAAGATTCTAGCTTATTAAAGTGAGTCAACAGTCTAGCCCAATTTAAATAAAGCATCAACCATGAACTTGCATTAATTATTATTTTTCTTGAAGTGTTGATAATTTCACACGAAGGAGCCAAGCATCCTAACTCTGCGGTTCAACTCGTGGAAAATCACACCACAACAGAGTGGCGCCAACCACCGCAAGCGGTATGCAAAAGAGCTGTACAAAAGGGATTGCCAACATACAGAAAACCCCACAGGCATAACCAAGCA
>JAOZMV010000019.1:11799-13875 GCA_029934095.1 Desulfuromusa sp.
AGCTGTACAAAAGGGATTGCCAACATACAGAAAACCCCACAGGCATAACCAAGCATAAGAATCGGGTGTTTGAATATATAGCGCCGTTGCTCAGAAAAACTCAATTGTTTGCGCATCAGGACAAAAGCCATATATTCAACAGCCAGAAAAAAAAGGGTAAAAGCCGGAGCGAGCACAGCATAAATCAACGTCCCGATGCCGGGAATAAAATTGATACCGAACAGCAGAACCATACAAGTAACAAATACTGCCATTTTTTTAATCTCAAGAACAACGGCATATTTGGAGTCATTCCAAAAAAGCTTCAAACTGAAAGGTTCCCCACTCGGCACACCTCTAATCAGTACCTCGGTTCGCTCGGAAAGAAGTTCATTAAACGGAGAAGCGATCAAATTACCGATAACGGTAAATGAAAAGAAAACGATGACCGTAGTCAGCAGTGAAGCGACCATCCACGACAGGTAGTAGAGGAGCGTTCCATACCAGACCTCGGTGCTCGGTGCATAGGCTTCCAACATCCTCTGAAACAGATCGAGTCCAAAATAAACCGTAAGGGTAAATACCAGCAGATTAATAAAAAAGGGGATCAGCAGATATTTTAATAATCCGGGTTTTTGCCGAAAAAATTTAATTGCACGCAGCGGGTAACTGAAGCCTCGGGAAAATCCTGCAACCGGTCTGATAGCAGCAGAAATATTGATCATGAGATAGTCCGACAAGCATGCAAACCTTTTTTCAAGGTTGGGTATTGCAGTTCAATGGCAAGCTTCTCAACCATTTTTCGATTAGACATACGCCGGGATTCCTTCAAAAATGAGAAGGTCAGTGGGTTCATCACTTTCTCCGCCTCAGCCCAGCTTAATTGTTCCGGTTGCGGCAAATCATACATTTCAGCAACCGCTATAAAGTACTGACTCATGCTACTTTTTTCACCATCACAGATATTAAAAATATCACCATCCTCACCCCTCTCCATTGCCGCCAGACAGATCTTCACCAGATCAAGACTATGAATTCGATTGGTTCCCGGGGCATCCTCCGGTCGCAAAACTTCATGCCCTTTTTTCAGTTGAGAAATGGGCAATCTTCCCGGGCCATAGATTCCTGTCACCCGCAGTATAATTAATTCAAACCCCAGCCTGTCCGCCTGTTCACGCAATTGATTTTCAGCGCTGATCCGCCGCTTCGCCCGACTTGACATCGGGTTAACCGGAGTCTCTTCAGTCACCAATTCATTTCCGCAATCACCATAAACGCCACTGGTACTGATATAAACTATTTTGCACGGACAATTATCGACCGACAGTTTCCGGCAAAAATTGACCATCCGATAATCACTCGACCCACCCCCCTGCGGGGGCATAAAATAGAACAGCTTCTGTCCATGTATAGGAATATCGGGAACATCTTCCTGATAATCAAAGTTGGCAATAACTGTCTTTATACCGGCAGATTGCGGGATTTCAACTCCCTCTTCAAAATGGATCGTTGCCTGAGCTTGATGACCCTGATTGATCAGTTCCCGCGCCACCCGAAAGCCAATATCTCCACAACCGATTATGGTAAAATCACCCACTTTTTTCTCCAGTTTCATTGTAAGCTCTTATTGATAATTTCATAAAGATCACTTGATAGATCCATTTTCTGCAAACGAACCAGCTGCCGCTCCATTATTTTACGGCGTTCTGGCTCCAGATGCTTCCAACGGGTCAAAGGAGCCGCCATCCGTGCAGCAACCTGTGGATTTCTCTGGTCAAGCAGAATGATCTGCTCTACCAGCAACTGATATCCGGCGCCATCGGGACGGTGGAAAACTGCCAGATTCTGATAAAAAGCTCCCAGCAAAGCTCTCACCCGATTTGGATTAGACAGGCTAAAATCTGCATGGTGTAATAAGCTTTCAATCTCGGGAAAAGTCTCGCTGCGATGCGCTAATGCCTGGATACTGAACCACTTATCAAGCAACAATGGTTGTCCTTTCCACTGCTGATAAAAATCATCGATAACGCCCTGCCGTTCAACTGCACCACTGTCAACCAGAAGAGAGAAAGCCGCCAGCCGATCGGTCATATTTGT
>JAOZMV010000177.1 GCA_029934095.1 Desulfuromusa sp.
GGACGCCTGTTAGCAGTCATGGCACTGCAACGCACAGTAACACCCCAATTGAAGCAGTTGGCAACCGGGAAGAATTCTTGATGACACCGAAACTGAACGATCACTGCAGAAGCAGCAAAAGTACACCATGACCCAACACCGGCAGGCAATGATATATGGACTCTGCGCCGTTCTGCTCTGGTCAACGGTTGCTACAGCTTTTAAATTGTCCCTGCAATATTTTCAGCCCATCGAACTGCTCCTCTATTCCGGGTTCGTTTCAACTCTGTTATTGGGAACGATTCTGCTCTATCAGGGGAAATTATATCTCGCATTTCAGTGCAGTCGACGTGAATATCTGTTATCGATTCTACTCGGAATCCTCAGTCCATTTCTCTACTACCTGATTTTATTCAAGGCCTACGATCTGCTGCCGGCACAGCAGGCGCAACCACTCAATTACACCTGGGCGATTACCCTCTCCTTGCTGGCAGTTCCGTTATTGAAACAGAAAATTGGCTGGCAACAGTGGTTGGCACTGCTGGTGAGCTATTGCGGTGTGGTGATCATTTCAACCGAAGGAAAACCGTTCAGTCTGCAGTTTACCGATCCGGTGGGGGTTGCATTAGCACTGTTCAGCACGATCATCTGGGCTCTCTACTGGATTTTCAATACGCGTGACAAGCGGGATCCGGTCATCGGATTATTCATCAATTTTCTCTGTAGCTTCCCATTTGTTCTGGGCTACTACCTGTGGACCGAAGAGTTACGCCTGCCACCGATCAAAGGGCTGTATGGTGCGGTTTATGTTGGTATTATTGAGATGGGAGTCTGCTTTATTCTCTGGTTGATGGCGATGAAACTGACTGACAATACAGCCAAAATCAGCAACCTGATCTTTCTTTCCCCGTTTCTCTCTCTGGTATTTATCCATTTTCTTCTTGGCGAAGAGATTCTATCTGCCACCCTTATCGGACTGGCATTCATTGTTGGCGGTCTGTTTTGTCAGAAGATCAGATGAAAAAGTGGTAGGGCAATGAACCGGGAGGGTCACAAGCATTTACTGATGCAAGGGTAACCGGCATTCTGAATGATAAAAAAACTCATAGGTTATTGAACAACTGAGCAGGGACGCTCCTCATCAGGATCATGCCAGCCCAAAACCCCAGAGGAGGGCAATTGCGACAAAGATGGATGGAAGAAGGTTACCAACCGGCAACCGTTTTATGCCCATCAAATCAAGTGAAATAGCCACAATCAACAGACCGCCCACAGCATTCATTTCGGTAATTACCGGTTCGGTCAAAATTGTTTTGGCCAGTTCCGCAACCAGAGTGATACTCCCCTGATAGATGAGAATGGGAAAGACTGAGAATATCACGCCGATTCCAAGTGTTGACGTCAACGCAATAGCGGCAACACCATCGAGAGCTGATTTGGCATAGAGGATGGTCGGCTTTCCCCCCAGGCCATCCTGCAGCGCACCCATAATTGCCATGGCACCAACACAGAACAGTAGACTTGACGTAACAAAACCTTCGGCAATGGTTCCAAGTCCGGAAAAACGTTTCTGTAACCCCAGACCGAAGGCTTCCAGACGTTTTTCGATTCCCAACAGTTCGCCAATAAATCCGCCCAGGATCAAACTGCCAATAACAACCATCAGCTGCTCACTTTTCAGTGCCAGTTGCAGCCCGATCAATAGAACCGCCAGACCAAGCCCCGCCATAAGAGTCTGACGCATTTGTGCCGACAGAAAACGACCGGCCCAGCGACCGATCAAGGCACCAACGATGACCGCAACAATGTTAACTAATGTCCCTTGCAAAATCATAGAGAACCTTCTACATCAATATATTTTCAGCGGGACACTAGTGTCCCGTTTGGTTAATCGTGACGCATAATTCTGAGTTATTTTGTTTGTTGCCAAGGCATGCCGATGCAGCCCTAGCTTGCGCTAAAGCAAAGAGGCATAACGCAGGTAGCAAGCAAAAGAGCCAGAATTAAAGGATAGGATTAACCAAACGGGACACTAGCAAGGTTAATTCCGGTTTCTTTCGTAAAGTATCTGCAACCCTTCCAGGGTCAAAAATGGTTCCACCTGATCAATACAGTGAGTTGCAGCAGAAATTGGTGCCGCCAGACCCCCTGTCGCAATCACTTTGGGTGTCTCGGCCAACTCCTTTTTCATCCGCTTGACAATCCCCTCAACCAACCCGACATAGCCGAAAAAAATTCCGGCCTGCATACTGTTAACGGTATTCTTGGCAATGATCTGATCTGGACGTGAAAACCCAACCCGGGGTAACTTACTCGCCCGGTCAAATAATGCATCAGCAGAAATCCCCACACCGGGAGCAATGGCACCCCCCTGATAACTGCCGGCCGGGGAAATAACATCAAAAGTTGTTGCGGTACCAAAATCAACCACAATCAGGCCACACTTGGATTTTTCATAAGCAGCAATAGCATTAACAATCCGGTCGGCACCCACTTCCCGCGGATTATCATACTGAATCGGCATCCCGGTCTTCATTCCCGGGCCAACAATATAGGGTGTCAGTTCAAAGTACTGTTGACAGAGACCCTCAATTGTTGCCAACATTGGCGGTACAACGCTCGACACGATCACGTCATCAAGATCAGTAAACTGTACCCCTGACAACTGGAATAGGCTGCTGATTAACATCGCATATTCATCAACCGTACGATCTTTATCGGTACCAATCCGCCAGTTATTTTTTAAAGTCTTTCCAGAATAAATCCCCAGGACAGTATTACTGTTTCCAATATCGATAACAAGCAACATGATACAACTCTACTCCCGATCCATTTTTTTAGTAACAGGTCTTACATCTCCAGCCAGAATTCTCTCAATCCTGCCATCATCCAACTGCAACCGCAGTGCCCCTTCTGGTTCAAGGCCAACGACAGTACCATAAAGACTCCCAGAACCCTGATCTACTCTGACCTGTCTGTTTATCGTATCGCAATAGCCTTCCCAACGTTGCCGTATCGGGGTAAATCCTTCCTCTAAGAATTCTGCATAATATTGCTCCAGACAGCGCAAAAAAGTCTGTAGAAACATCAGTCGATCTACCGATTTTCCGGTTTCTAAAAGAACCGAAGTTGCCGGATAGTTGAGTGATTCAGGAAACTGCTCTTCGAGCATATTCAAATTGACACCGACTCCGAGGATAACAAAATGAATCTGTTCTGTCTCGGCATTCATTTCATTGAGTAACCCGGAAATCTTGGCACCGTTCACAAGAATATCATTTGGCCACTTAACTTTGGCGGAGAGGTGACAAACCTTTTCCAAGGTTTCTGCAACGGCAACAGCGGAGAGAAAAGTTAATTGGGGTGCCTGCTGTACAGGAATTTGAGGGCGCAACAGAATAGAGCAGTAGAGGTTAACTCCAGAAGGGGACTCCCAACGCCTCCCCAGACGACCTCGCCCCGCACTCTGTCGGTCGGCAACCACCACCGTACCCTCAATTGCTCCATCTTCAGCAAGTTGCCGAGCCTGGGCATTGGTTGAATCTGTTTCTGTCAATGCAACAACAGTCTGGCCAATCAGCCGACAATTCAGCCCACTCTCAATATCAGAAGCCAGTAACAAGTCGGGTGCCGCAAGCAATCGATAGCCAAGGGAGTGCTTCGCCTCGATTTCAAAACCCAACTCACGCAATGCCTTAACCTGTTTCCATACGGCTGCCCTGGAAATTTTCAGCAAATGACTGATTTTCTGCCCCGAAATATAATGATCAGAATTGGTACGAAACAAATTGAGTATTTCGTCACGTGAAGTCAATGGATCTCCAATTAATTAAATAGCATTGAAATATCAGCCG
>JAOZMV010000178.1 GCA_029934095.1 Desulfuromusa sp.
AGGCTTCCATATCGGAAGAGCAGCGGCAGTGGACACAGCTGAGATTACACCGCTGGGTGGCTTCCCAGGCGATCCACTTGGGGATAAATTTTTCCTCTTTGGGGTCCATAACTACTCCTGATAACTCAATCTGATTTCTATTTCCTTCAAGATACTACAAGTATTTCACCGAGTTCAAGGATTCTTGACTAAAATACTTGATTTAAACCTGAATCTTTTCCTCAGCTATCATCCACCGACAACCAGGCCAGATTATCCTGCATATACAAATTGAACGACTGGGGTGCTGCATTTTTCAGCAGTGCCCAGACATATCCATGGATACTACCATCCGCAGTGAACAGGCGTTGGCTCTGTAATAGAGCAAAAATTCGCGCTCTGAGGATCAGATTACAACCAGCAAGATCAATAAACAACAACGGCCCGGTGGCAACGCCTGCCCGCCCCAAAGGATTCGGGGCCAAAAGCAATCCCCCTTCAAGAGCCGTAGGAACTTGAATTTCTGCTAACAGTTCATCAACCAGATCACGGTTGTACTTTTCGACCGTCATCTGCTCTCCGTCAGCCAGAGGAAGCGCCGGAATAACAAAGAGAGTTCCACGTTCCTTCAAGGGATCTTGGCTGGCAAAAAAATTGAGCTGTTGCAAGATACTATCAAGTTCTGTTGCACGCATCTGCGGTGCCAGCAGATAGGCATACTGGTCATATGCCGGACGTTCTACGCCAGATTGAATAATCGATTGCCACGGCATTTCTGTTGGTGGCTGTTCAAGCAGCTTCTGCTCCTCCATCAAAACCAGCAATTCCTGCAGTTTCTTCATCTTTTCCTGCAGTAGTTGAATCCGTTCTTCATTCTCTCCCGCCACCACTGGAAAAACATTAATTTGCTGCAGACAAATCACCACTAAAAAACAACAGAAAAAACGTATGCCGAACTTTGACATGATCAACTCCTCAAAAAATTCTGCTTTTTTAAAATCCGGAGGATTATACAGAAAAACTTCCAGTTTGGGGATCTGATTATCCGATTTTCCAGAATAAAATATCTTTAAAATAGATCTGTAACATGAAAGGGGCATTCCGATTCAAAACATATAAAAATCCACATAGTAAACTATATAAGATATTATATGTAATTTTATGCGATATAACGCTTGACTAGAAAACAATAATGTATTATTTTTAATCTCCGCTGGACATCTTTAAATACCGGCTGTTGGCTCCGTGCCACAACCGCTCACATTCAGCCTCAGTAAAAGCTACTTTTAACATTTAAAAAGGAGAGTCTTAATGGGTATCCGGATGAGATCAATTCTGGTTATGGGAATTCTGGGTTTACTTGCTATCACTGCGATCGGCATCACCAGCTATAAACTCAGTGTTAAAAATGCCCTGGATGAGGCTAAAGTAAAAAGTAATATTATTTTAAATTATGCCATGGCCACCAAAAAATACATGAAACAGGTCCAGAGACCTCTGGTCAAAGAACTGATTGAAAGTGACCGATTTTATCCAGAGTTAATGTCAGGATTTGTAACGGCAAGGGGAACCTTTGAACTGTTCAAGGAGTCCTCTCCGGAGTATATCTTTAAACAGGCCACCCTCGACCCCCTCAACCCAGCCAACAGAGCAGATCAGGACGAAGCAGAACTGATCAAAAAATTTGACCAGAACCCAGCGCTTAAATCTTCTGAAGGAATTATCAGCAAAAATGGGATAGATGTCTTTTACTTTGCACAGCCGATCAAAGTTGGTAGTTCCGGTTGTCTCACTTGCCATGGAGATCCCTATGATGCCCCCAAAGATCAGGTTGAAATCTACGGCACTGAAACCGGTTACAACTGGAAGTTGAATGATACCGTTGCCGCTTTTGTGGTTTACATTCCAACTGAATCGGCAATTGCGGCGGCAAAAAAACTCTCCTTCACCCTGGTTATGATCGGTGCCGGTGGAATCTTTGTCATCCTTCTTATTCTCTGGTTCTTCCTTGATCGCAGCGTCGTTCTACCCATCGTCCAACTGGCACAGCGTACAGAAAGTTTCAGTCTGGGAGAAAATCTTGACGAGCCGATCATTGGAAAATCTAAAGATGAGATCGGAACTCTGGCGCAGGCAATCGAACGACTGCGGATCAGTCTGGTCAAACTGCTACAATAGGAATACCAAGGTAAAACCATGTGCAAACGCCTACAATTAATAGTGGTCATCTGTTTTTTTGTATTGATAGCCTCTCCGGCACTGGCAGCAGGAGAGGAATGCAGTAGTCTCAAAGTTAAGATCAAGAAAGAGCGCAATCTGCTGAAAAAACGACAGTTGCTAACTCATGCACTGGAACTCTGCCCTCAAAATGCAGAGATTCATTACAGCTACGCTTACGCTGCCGAAAGGCTCCGCAAGTACGACAAAGCGCAGAGCAATTATCTTAAAGCAACAGAACTGGACAGCAACTATGCTAAAGCCTATTTTGGCCTGGGCGATATCTACATGGTGCTGGGAAATGCCAAAGCAGCCATTGATGCCTATGAAAAAGGTCTGGCACTGATACCACAGAACAAACGTGCCCGCTCAGCCCTCGAACTGGCCCGGATCAAGCACAAGTCAGAAGCAGGAGAACAGATAACTGCCGCAGAATTTATCCAGGTCATGCAGAAGAGCAAAGCAGAGGAAACGACACAAGGGGCGGTTGATGGTCCTCTGTTACGGATGCAGATCAATTTTAACAGTAGATCATCACAACTCTCTGTAGCAGCAATGGATCAGCTTGAAAATGTCGGCAGGGCTCTTGAGAATCCAATCTTGAGCAGCAAAAAATTCGAAATATCTGGGCATACAGACAACACCGGAACGCCTGAAGCCAATCTTCTCTTGTCAAAACATCGTGCTGAACAGGTCAGACAGTACCTGCTTGATACCTTTACAATTCAGCCAGAAGCCCTGGCGGTTGCATATTATGGAGACACCCGGCCAGCAGAGCCCAACACCTCAACCGAAAATCGTGCTCTGAATCGCCGGGTTGAATTCAGGCGTCTGCAACAATAAGTTATGGAAGGCAAAGGAGTTTAGATGTCAACCCTGCAGGAATTCAAAAATATAACTGACAATCTGACCGGCATCCAAAAGCTGGTTATTGTTGCCCGTGATGGAACCATTCTTCTTCATAGTGGTGATCAAAGTAATCACCTGGGTAACTACGTTGCCTATGTTGCCGTCACAGCAGAGCAATTAAAACCGTACCTGGGATTCACAGGCCCTTATCATTTGATCATGGAACAGACCTCTGGAGATCGAATCCTGACCTTGCTCGGCGAACAGATCATCGTTGGTGTTGACCTGGATGCCAACGTTTCACCCGCAAATATCCTCGAACAGCTGGGGCCCCTTGTTGATCAGATCACAATTTAAAGAGGCGATTATGCAGAAAATTCTGGATGAGTTAAAAGTAACACCTGGCGTTCTGGGATCATCTATTTATACAAGTAAACACGGGATTCTCGCCACCAACCTGCCGGAGATATTCAAAGCAGAGACACAGAAGCGGATTGGCAATATTCTCCACCGGATATTCAAACTGAATGACACTGTCAAGCTCGATGTCAATTCCTTTGAAATCCAGTATGAGGAAGCACTTTTGCTGGTCAAAAAACTCTGTAATACCTCATCACTGATTATCATCTGCGAACCAGATGCGAAAGTTCATCTGATCAATATGTCCGTCAGCATGTTGACCGCGGACCTGTTGAATCTCATTGACGATTGTGAACAGGCTCCAGCTTTACCAGAAAAGATTTCAACGCCGCAGCCACCGGCCGATCCAAAAGCGATCATCAA
>JAOZMV010000179.1 GCA_029934095.1 Desulfuromusa sp.
GTTTCGCGGATTACAAATTCCACATCCTGCGGTTCACCAATCATGGTGAAATGCTTGGAGAGCTTCTTGCGCATACCCTCCAGGGAGGTAAGGGGGGTGCCAGCACGGAAGCGACCCCCAAGCCATTGTTTACGAGGGGTGTAGTGTTCCAGCCAGTTATAAGGTGAGGCAATGACCAGCAGACCACCAATGACCAATCTCTGGTGGATACCGGCAAGAAACTTTCGCGGTTCGGGGCAGCGGTCGATGAGGTTAGAGGCCAGGACCAGATCATAGTCGCAGAAGCTCGCCTCAATGTAGCTGGCATTTCCTTGGGAAAAGCTGACCCTGGATGCGGTCTCTGCCAAGTTGAGATCGGCGAGGAGAACTTCGTGGTCGGAGATAATCTCCCCTTCTTCGGGAAGTTGATAACAAATTTTACCACGCTTTTGGATGCGTCGGGCGATATCAATGAAGCGAGAGGATAAATCTATACCGGCAACTTGATCGAAGTGGGTCGCCAGTTCAAAGGAGGTTCGTCCGACGGCACAACCGAGATCAAGGGCTCTGCGCTGTGGTTTTCCTGCCAATGCCGTGGCACAAAGCTGTACCATCTTCTGGGGAAAATTAGCGACTCCGAAATGGTCTGAACCGTAGTGTGCGTCACAGTACTGGCCGACGGCAGTATCTGTACAGTAGTGGGCATATAATGCTGCCATGGTGGGTTTCTTGGAGCTTCGCGACAAGATGGGTATATCCATTGTGTGCTCCTGATTGTCCTGCCACGGTATGCTTGAACCCCAGACATCCGGGGCATGGTCTTATTGTTGCCGATTTTCACATACGTGATCCCTTGAGTGTTCCACCGCTTTATCGAATGAAAGATAAATATGTTTCTCAGAAAGAATAGCTGAAATTTCCAGCCGAAGCAGCTTTTTTCGTATTTCATCACTGACGACAATGAATGGAATAATACCATTCTCTTTTAACTTCAAAATGATTTCACTCAGGGCAAAAAAAGCGGATAAGTCGATAAATGGGACTTTGAGACAATTGAAAATTACAATTTTTGTTTCGAGCATGGCTCCCACCTGACCAACCAGACGGGAGGTTGAGCCAAAGAAGAAAGGCCCGTCAATATTGACAACCCTGACGTGAAAACTCTTGTCATGGTTAAGCACTTCGCACCCTTCGATATCCCGAACCGACACCTCCAAGTCGTTGACTGACGAATGGACCTGGCTTGTCATTCGTACCGTAAGAAGAACTGCTGCGAGGACGACGCCAACACCCACCGCCATAATCAGGTCAACAAAAACGGTTAGAAACAAAACCGTAAACATAATGGCAAGGTCGTGTTTCGGGGCTTTTTTGATAATTTTTATAAATCTATAATCAACAATATCCAGACCGACTTTTATCAAAATTGCTGCCAGAACTGCCATGGGTACGATGGAGGCATATTTACCCAGCCCCAAAAGGACTCCTAGCAGGATCAGAGCGTGCAAAACTCCCGATAGCCGTGTTGTCCCGCCCGATTTAACATTGACAACCGTTCGCATGGTTGCCCCGGCTCCGGGAATGCCACCCACAAAGGCTGTCAGCGCATTGCCAAGTCCTTGACCAATCAGCTCCCGGTTCGAATTATGCTCGGTTTTTGTCAGAGAATCAGCAACCAGTGAGGTAAGGAGACTATCAATTGCCCCTAAGACCGCCAAACTCATAGCTGCGGAGACAATAATTGATGTTTGGCTAAGGGAGAAGCTGGGCCAGCATAGTTCCGGCAGCCCGCTGGGGATCATGCCAATGGTGAGTAGCTGAAATCCGGCCAGTTGTGAAATGGCTGTTACCGTAACCAGAGCCAGCAGGGGAGTTGGAATAATTCTGGATATTTTTTTAGGTGTGAAAAATACAATCAGCAACGCAATGATGCTGGTATACAGTGCGTCAGTTTGGAACATTGTCCAGATATTGCCCAGAGAGGTGACCGCTTCCAGGGGGGATTTTACCCCTTCAATCCCTAACAGAGGATTGATCTGCAGCAGGATTATAATGATACCAATCCCACTCATGAAGCCGGAAATGACCGGATAGGGAACAAATTTTACAAATTTACCGACTTTTAGTAGCCCCAGCAGAATTTGGAAAAGACCGGTCAGTAACACGGCGGCCATTAAGAGTGAAACATCTCCATGGAAGAGAACGAGGGTCGATGCTGCAACTATCGTCATCGGCCCTGTCGGCCCTGAAATTTGTACCTTGGTGCCTCCTGCCAGAGCGGCAACAAAACCGAGAATGATCGCTCCGTAAATTCCCGCCTGCGCACCGACCCCACTGGCCACCCCAAATGCCAGGGCAAGGGGTAAAGCAATAACGCTGGCAGTCACTCCGCCAAAAATATCTCCAACGATTCTTTTATAAGCCAAGCTTTGCACGTTTGTATCCAGTCAATAGTATGGTTTTTAGCCTAATAACTTTGCTTCGATCAAGGTAACTTGCTCTATCAGTTCTCTGCGGTTCAAATGTTTTTTAGCCATGGATATAAAATCTTTCTCCATAAATAATCTTGAAAGCCGGGTTTGTATTATGAGCTGCTCAGTTTTATTGGTTGCCAGGAGCAGGAGAACAATTTCTGTATCAACATTGTCAATCGCCTTGAAGTCCATCGGCTTTTCCAGGAAAGCGACCAGAAGCTTTGTTGCATCAATATTGTAGGATCCATCGACCTCTGGAGCCATAAAAGACAACCCTTGTAGCGAGGATGAAACAATCGATTCGTTATAGAGTATTTGTCTTTTGATACTGATTGCCTCTTCGCTGGAGAGATTACTTAACATTCCCAATATCTCATCAAGAATTTCATCTCTATTTTCCCCATGTGCCCGATAAATGATCAAGCCATTTGCCAAAGCATCTGCAATACGTATTTTGTCATTAGTTGGAAGCCTCTCTTCTCCCCCTTTTTGAGATTCTGATACCCACTGTTCAATTTTTTCTGTATTAAAACGCCACTGACCGCCAATTTTTATGGCAAATGGGATCGATTTGGAATTAATCATCCGGTAAACAGTCTTCTCAGAAACGTCCAATTTTGCCGATAATTCTTTCACTGTCAGGAATGTTTTGTCCATTGTGTCCTCCATTGTGTCCAAACTTGTCCATACTGACCTTCTATTGTCTTGTTGGCAAGATCTATTTATCTGAATAGCAAATAACTTGATCAAAATAGCGTCTCCAGTGTTTTTCTGTTATGCTCCCCGAATATTTTTCAACATACATTTTGCTTAACCATTTCCAGTAGAGGAATAAAATGTCGAGCAGTTTTGGACGCATATTCAGAATCAGTACTTTTGGAGAGTCTCACTGTGCCGGGGTCGGTGTTGTTGTTGATGGGGTACCACCACGGATGTCACTATCTGCAGAAGATATCCAGGTTCAGCTTGATCGCCGCAGGCCGGGTGGCAATAAACTCGGCACCGAGCGCAATGAAGCAGATCAAGTCAAAATTCTCTCCGGGGTTGAAAACGGCCTGACTCTCGGTACTCCAATCGGCATGTTGGTTAACAACAAAGATCAACGTCCGGGGGACTACGGTGAGATGAGCCAGATCCCGCGGCCTTCACATGCCGACTATACTTACCAGATGAAATATGGGATTCATGCCTCCAGTGGCGGTGGTCGCTCCAGTGCCAGAGAAACGATTGGTCGAGTCGCGGCTGGAGCTATTGCTGAAAAATATCTGTTAGAAAAGTATGGGATCGAAATTGTCGCCTGGGTCAGTTCTGTCGGTGATCACGATACCAATAATATTGATATGGAATCGATAACCCGAGCGCAAGTTGATGC
>JAOZMV010000180.1:0-2285 GCA_029934095.1 Desulfuromusa sp.
TTTTGGTTCCCAGTGAAACCACTCCCAGCCCTTTTTCCGAGGCAATATGGAAAGCATTCACTATTTTTTTTGCCGTTTCGATTTCCCCATCATTGGGCGCATAGTTTTCATGAATCACCTTGATCTGACGCGGATGAATACAACCCATACCGTTAAAACCGAGCATTTTGGATTCCAGAACTACTTTTTTCAGCAGTTCCATGTCGGAAACATCAGAGAAAACCGAATCTATTGCTTGAATACCAGTAGCAGTTGCAACATTGACTAATTGAGTCCGGGCAAAGAATGACTCTGTTCCGGCATCGGTGCGTTGTACACCGAGATCGGCAGTGTAATCTTCCAGACCGATGGCAAGAGCGACAACATTTTCAGCCGTTGCAATCTCCAGAGCGTTCAGAACCCCTTTGGCACTCTCCAATATCGGCATCAGATGGATTGGATTTTCAACTCCACAGCGGTTCGAAATCTCCTTGATTCGAGCATTGATCTGCTCCAACTGCTCTGCACTTTCACACTTTGGAACCAGCAAAAGATTGACGAAGTGCGGCACAACAAATTCAAGATCATCCAGCCCCTGCGGAAACTGATTGATCCGTACCATTCGCTCAGCACCATAAAAATCAACCGACCTCAAGGTATTTCGAACCATGATTGCCGCTTCAAATTTTTTCGCTGGGGCAACCGAATCTTCCAGATCCAGAATAATTCCATCCGCTCCATAAACACCCGCATTCAAAGCAATCTTGGGTGTATTGCCGGGCAGGTAAAGGCGGGAACGGCGTGATTTATTTTTTTCAGTTTTATCTTGATTCTGCGGTAGGACATCCAGCAGGAATTCTTTATCGGTATCAATCAACTGCTTGATCGCAGCTTCAATCCGGGCAGCCAGAACATGATCCAACGCTCCGGTATCTTCCAGATACAGGTTGGCGTTTTCAATCTCAAAATGGCCTAAAACCTGGTGACACAGAGATATGATCTGTTGACCGAAAAGAGCCTGAACTTTGCTGCTGACCTCAATCTGGAGCCCATTACCAGAAGTGAGTTCCAGTTCGACGTAACAGTCTGAACTGACGCCCTTACCCCGATTACCGGCAGTTGCTTTTTTGCTCATATATTTTCCTCACAGTAAATTAGCTGGTTCAACTACCCACACTGAATTTTTCCATAATAATGAAGGATGTCAAGCTGTTGAAATATAACGACATCTCTGCACTTAAGTAAAATGATATTAAAACATAAGTTGATGACTTTTTATCACTATTGATGCAAAATAAATGGCCTTGAGTCAATCCCGATCTTTTGCAGTTATAAGATCTCAACTTATTGATTTATTTGGTTAATATAGTATTGGAATGATTTTCATTTAGATTGTAGATCAGAAACAACTTCAGGAGTTTAACTCATGAGACGAACAGTCCCAAGTCGTAGCGCCCTATTAGCTTTTGAATCTGCAGCAAGACACCAAAGTTTCACCAGTGCGGCGGCGGAGCTTTCTTTGACGGAGAGTGCCATCTCGAGACAAATTGCAGCTTTGGAAGAGCAACTGGGACTCAAATTGTTCAGCCGGATAAAGAGACGTGTAATCTTGACCAAAGCCGGAGCACTCTACAGTAAACAAGTCAGAAAATCTGTGGAACAGATGGAACGGGACATGCTGAATATTATGTCTCAAGGAGGAACACGGGAAACGCTCGAGCTGGCAGTTTTGCCAACTTTTTGCTCGCAGTGGATGATCCCCCGCATCGGAAGTTTTTACCAATATCATCCCGATGTAACTATCAACATGTCTGCCCATTCAGTCATGTTTCTGTTTCAGGAAACGACCTTTGATGCTGCAATCCATTTTGGTCAACCAATCTGGCCAGGTACCGTTGCCGATTATCTGTTCAAAGAGGATGTTGTTGCTGTTAGCAAGCCGGATCTTTTAGCGACAGAAAAGCTAGGGAGTCCTGAAGAGATATTGGACTATCCTCTCCTGCATCTAACTTCACGTCCTGATGCTTGGCGACACTGGTTCCGGAACGCTGATATCAAAGAGACAAGTGCCATGCATGGGGCACGTTACGAACACTTTTCCATTTTGATCAGTGCCGCTTGTGCCGGATTGGGAATTGCCCTGATCCCCCGTTTTTTGATAGCTGAGGAATTAGAGAGAAATCAATTAGCCATCGTATCCAATCTTCCCCTGCAGAGTGATGACGCCTATTATCTGGTCTACCCGGAGGAAAACTTATCCAATAGTGCTTTGAAACAGTTCAGAAAATGGTTACTTGAAGAGGTAA
>JAOZMV010000180.1:2385-3821 GCA_029934095.1 Desulfuromusa sp.
AACTTATCCAATAGTGCTTTGAAACAGTTCAGAAAATGGTTACTTGAAGAGGTAAAAAACTTTCAGGAGCAAGGCATCAATCCAGAACCTGCTCCTCAAAATCAATCTTGATCCCTCGATCGGACAATTCAGCAATAAACTCTTCTACAGGGATCTCGACAGCTGGGGATAAAAGTCCTTTAGCCGCAATTTCACCCGTTGCTAACATCTGGGCAACAATACTGGCCGGGAAACCAACCCCTTTATTCATGGCAAAAAGACCCGACTTCAGATCTCTCTCTATCAGTAAATTCATTATCAGTCGTTTTCGTACGCCGTCCTTAATGCCTTCAAATATATTCTGCATCGCTACAAGATCTTTTTCATCATCGGCATACTGGATTTGTGGTCCAATAAGAGTGGCAAGAAACTGATGTGGAGTTATTTCACATCCGGAAACATTGAGCTTCTCATCAGAAAGAAATCCAAGTTCTTTCAATGGCCGCCAGAAAGCCCCCCAACCAGGCCAACGGAAAGCGTAACGAGTTGTGGTTTTTAAGGTATCAGCAATACCAAGGGTCTCTGCGTAAACAGCTGCATCACCATTGGGAATCCCTTCAAGCTGTCCCAAACCGGGAAAATCAATACTTTCGAGATTTTTTTCATCATGCTGTTCAGCTGCAGGAATAATAACTTTCTTACCATCGACAAGAAAAGTTGATTGTCGTTTGGTACTGGTCAAAACCATGTCCCAGTTCCAGGTGATTTTGTAATTAAGAGGATTAGTGCAGGCGCTCTTTTCGGGAAAACCACCACAATAAGAATGAAGCGTATCAATCTGATCAAATTGACTGACACCATAACTGAACAGCACCAGATCAATACCGGGATCCAGGCCACACTCAGGCATGAGAGCTATACCGGCATCAACAGCTTGTTGATGGAGATGACGTAGCGGCTGTGCATAGTTGGTACTCACCAGTGGCACTTTGGCAGCTATTGCCGCCTCAAAGGCGTTGAGCATAAATTTAATTGGCAGCAGATCAATAGCAGCATCAACATTCTGTTCAAATAGCTTCACCAATGACTCTTTTGATGAGGCGTCAATTTTGACCGGCGTAATTTTCTTCGTATCCATTGTTGCTGCAAAACTATCCCAACTCTCCAGATTTGCATCAGCGCAGATAATTTCATCGACAGCAACACTATTAACGAGATCCAGTAATGCCCCTTTTCCCTGAGAACCCAAACCACCTAACACGACAATTTTCATAGTTTCACCTCACAGAAACGTTAATCTAATATTTCAGAAAAAACCCGCATAAAATTACCACCTAAAATGGCAATAATATCATCGTCAGAATAACCTCTTATAATCAGCTCCTGGGTAAATTCACCAAGTCCGGCATGGGTTTTTATGACATCACAAGTTTCTATAGCTGGAGCAAGCTGAAGGT
>JAOZMV010000181.1 GCA_029934095.1 Desulfuromusa sp.
TCAAACAGTTGTCGGTTGCTGTCGTAATAGAGTAGAAAGTTACGACGCTCCAGTTCAAAATCTAGCGACGGCACGGGCAGCTCCTTTAGTTGGTGGGATGTTCAGAAAAATCTGGCAACGTACAAATTCTAACGCTGCTAGTATCTCGGATGCTTTTGGTTTTGTCAAAAATTAAGTGATTATGAAAGGCGAAATAGCGAGAATGAGTAAGTGGCGGGAACTTTCAATACCTTCATTGTTATAACTGAGCCATTGAACTTAAATTCAAAAGAGCCCCACGGATTGACCGTAGGGCTCTTGAGGATGTCAGCGGATGTAAAAGCTTTTTCTATTACTTTCGAACATTAGATGCTTGGGGCCCTTTTTGACCCTGGGTGACATCAAAAACAACACGATCGCCCTCGGCCAGAGATTTAAACCCTTCACCCTGGATTTCGGAATGATGAACGAACACATCATCGCCACCCTCCTGCTCGATAAAACCAAAACCTTTTGCATCGTTAAACCACTTCACTGTACCTTCAGCCATTTTCAACTCCATGTTCCCCGGTGGGAACGATTTTTGTTGTGCAAACAATATTTACGTAAAATAAAAAACCACGCAACCGTAAGAGGTCTGCGTGGCATATTCGTGACTGATTAACTTTAAATCTCGTCCAACAAATTATCTCTGCACAAACGTTTAAGATAAATGACCTTACCACAGATAACCAAGTCAGAACAATAACTATATCATCTTCTGGACGAAAGAAGAAAAGTGCTGTTTTGGGATGTTGCCTTTTAGTGCACTTTCTTACGCTTCCGTTTGTACCAGGCAAGACCGAAAAGACCGCTTCTCCTAGAGACCGTAACCTTCACCGAGCAAAAAAACCATCAACCGGTTGCCTGCTCTTCCTCAGGGAACAATTCAGCAAACACCTCTTTAACCGTTGAAATGCGATCCGCTTTCCAGGCATTGGTACCACAGAAAATCAGACCGGTCTCGGTGTCCCCCTTTTGAGAACGATCCAATGCGTGGATAATGCAGAAACGCTCACGTGATTTTTGATAGGCACATTTTTTCAGACAGGCAGAGGGGCAATAGGTATCAAGATCAACATCGCGCTGGCGAACCTGATCAATATTTTTCCGAATGGCACGACCCGGCAATCCGGCCGGGCTCATGATCAGACCAATATCTTCCTGTGAGCAATCGAGATAAGCCTGTTTGAACTCATCACTGGCGTCACACTCTTCAGTGACAACAAAGCGGGTTCCCATCTGTACCCCATCAGCACCTTGAGCCAGTGCATATTGCAGATCGTCCCGATCCCAGACACCACCAGCAGCAATTACGGGGATAACCAGATCCCACTTATCTTTCAGGTAGGCTTTAACACCGCGCACAGTTGCATATTGATCATATTCTCCAGTGCCAATCCGCTCCATTTTTTCACCGAGATGTCCCCCGGCAGTATCGGGATCTTCAACGACGATAGCATCAGGAAAACGTTGGTAGGTTTTCTGCCATTTCCGTACAATCAACTCCGCCGCCTTCACCGAAGAAACAATCGGCACCAGTGCAACATCGGGAAAATCAGCCGTTAATCCGGGAAGATTCATCGGCAACCCGGCCCCACTGATGATCAACTTGGCTCCCCCCTCACAAGAGGCACGCACCGCGTCATCATAATTCTTGACCGCAACCATACAGTTGGTACCGATAATACCATCGGGGGCAATTTCATAAGCCTTGTGCAATTCATCCACTAATGCTTGACGGTCAGCGGCATAAAAGTTGCGACCATCGTAGCGGTCACTGTTCAATGCCAGACCTGCAGCGGCAATAATACCGATACCGCCATTCAACGCAACATTCCCTGCCAGGCGGTGTGCCGATATCCGCACCCCCATCCCACCCTGAATCAGAGGGTAGGGAACATGGTACTGACCGATGGTTAATCCTGAAAGCATAAAAACTCCTGTCTGCAAGGCTATAGTTTCTACAATCTATCAGCCTCGTGATTTAAACCACGCATATTATCAGTCTGATCTGCTTAGAAATGTAATATTTATGTAAAAACTGACTTGTAACGCCCTGATTTCAATGGTAATAGATGATACATGAAACTTTTCAGGCGTCTTTTCCATCCCCTGATCACCTTTATTGGCATTCAAATCATTTGGATTCTGTTACTGGTCTCCTGGATCTACTGGTTTCTTGGTCGTCATCAGCAGCTGAAAGATCTCGCCAATAAATATCAAGTGGAATGGCTACCGGGAACCGGCGATTGGCTAATACTGACAGAGGGGATTCTGCTGCTAGTTGCCATTTTGATTGGTACTTATGTCATTTTCCTCTACTGGCGACGACAAGCTTCTTTAAACCAGGCACAAAGCCATTTTATCAATCAGGTCACTCATGAGCTGAAATCACCTTTGGCATCAATTCAACTCCATCTGGAAACAATCCAGATACGCCAACCAAACCCGGAACAATTGCAGCAATTTACCTCCCGAATGCAGGGTGACTGTGAACGCTTAAACAGCTTGATCAATAACCTGCTGACCAGCGGAAAAATCGAACATAGAGGGGCAAGCCTCAACTTGCAACGGGGAAACCTGTCAGCGATGGTAGAATCTTTCCTCCTTGCTGAAAAGGAAAAATTTCCAAACGATGGCACCCTGAGCTGGGAGATTGAACCGGAATTAATAGCCCAGTTCGAAGCAGATGCTCTGGAAACGGTCATCCGCAATCTGTTGGAAAATGCGATTCTCTATGCTGACAAACCACCGGTAGTGACTATTAAGCTGACCCGGGACGGTGAGATGGCTCATATTCTCTTTAGCGATCAAGGGCATGGAATACCCAGAAAATATCAGAAAAAAGTTTTCCGGATATTTTACCGAATCCGGCGCAGTGGAAAAACCATAAGGGGGAGCGGTCTCGGCTTGTTCATCGTTCGAAATGTTATACGACTTCATGGTGGTAAAGTTTGGATTGAGAGTTTAAAAAACGATCAGGGAACGACATTTCACCTGATGATTCCTCTAATAGCAGAGAAAACGTGATGAACAAAAGTAAAATACCCCTGTTGCTTGTCGAAGATGAACCACATATTGCCCAAGGGTTGATTTTCAATCTGGAAGAGGAAGGTTATCAGATAACCCATGTTGAAAGTGGTGAACAAGCCCTTGAGCAGCTTACAAAAAAATCATATGCACTGATCATTCTGGATCTGGCATTACCGGGGATCAGTGGCCTTGAGGTTTGTGAGCGGTTGCGGACCCAGGGAGATCAGATACCAATTCTGATGTTGACTGCCCGGGGAACTGAACAGGATCGGGTCACTGGTCTTAGCAAAGGAGCAGATGATTATCTGGCCAAGCCCTTTAATCTCAAAGAATTTTTATTACGAGTTGCCGGGCTGCTACGGCGTGCCAATTGGCAACCGGCTCACCTCGAAAGTAAACTTTACAGCTTTGGCAACAATCAGATTAATCTGGAAACACATCAAGCCACAACAGCTCATGGAACAATCCAGCTAACCGATCTGGAAATGAGAATGTTACTTCTTTTTTTTAATCGGGAGGGAAAAATACTATCCCGGGGAGAATTGCTCAAGCAGGTTTGGGGAATGTCGCCAAAAACTGAAACTCGCTCGCTTGATAATTTTATTGTTCGTTTACGCAAATATTTTGAAGCTGAACCGACAAAACCCCGCTATTTCCGCACCATTCGTGGCCGGGGATACCGTTTCATTCAAACTCCAGAATAAGGTTAAAGTTAACGAACAATCGGTCTTGATATGGTTCCACCAACCCGTAATAAATAGC
>JAOZMV010000020.1 GCA_029934095.1 Desulfuromusa sp.
AGATCAAAAGAATATGTAGAGGGGTAAAAAGTGTAGTTTTTTACAACGGTTAAATCATTTATGGAGGCGACAAAACTAACTGTGACTGTTTCATTTTTGACATCTACAGCCTTTTTGTTATCAAGCACCTTGTAATTTAAGTTAGCCGGAAGATAAAGCCCCCCACTTCCTGATGTTTTCAGGGTTGAAAGAGCAAAGTTGTTACTATCTAAAAGACTGTAATCCTGGGAATCGGCGTCATTTGTTTCTTTATATTTTTTTAAAACAATAGAATGAATCGTTGCCCCAATTGTTGATATTTTCATATCATAATAGTCAGAAGAAATACTTAGAAAATCTTCTTTATCGTTGGTATTTACCAGTATATCAGTTGAAGTATCCGCAACCTGCTCAACCGAGGGTTTTTCCTGCACAACCGGTGCGTCCTGAATAATTTTTTCAGCCGGCGCAACCTGTGGGGTCGGTACTTGGGGTGCAAAAAAAAGACTGTAGGCCGACCACAGCAACACAACAAGAACGACAGCAATAATGGTACGATTATTGTCCATTTTCAAATATCCTGATTTTTAATTGAAGGTACGGGATCGTAGCCACCGGAATGAAAGGGGTGACACTTAAGTAATCTTTTAACGGCAACGTAACTACCCTTAAATAATCCCAAAGACAGAATGCTTTCCCGTGCATAATTGGAACATGTTGGGTAAAACCGACAAGAACGGGGGGTGTAAGGTGATATGCAACAACGATAAATATCAATCAAAAATATAAAGATGTATTTAATCATTTTTGCTTGCCGTCAACAAAAAAACATTTTTCAATTCTGCGTTTATTTCCGCAAAAGAGAGTTGTGCTGCACCACGCCTGACAATAACAGAATAATCCTTCAGGCCGGGGTATAAATTTTTTCTAACACGAAAAAACTCGCGGACAATTCTTTTCAATCGATTTCTCTCTACTGCATTACCAACTCTACGAGAAACCGTGATGCCTAAACGTGAATTATTTATATGATTATCAAACACTAAAAGTACAAAATGGGATGTATTAAATTTACACCCCATTTTTTTGACCAATCGGTATTCCCAAGATTTACGTAATCGGCAAAACCCGGGATAACATTTATCCATAAATTACTTTATTGGTATTGCGACTGTCAGTAATTTACGACCGCGAGCGCGTCGACGATTAATCGTGTGTCGACCAGCTTTGGTCTGCATTTTTTTACGAAAACCATGAGTTCGCTTACGCTTAATACGGCTTGGTTGAAATGTACGCTTAGACATAAAAATCCTCCCACTTGCTAAACTGACAAAAGAACATCTTTAATCATATAAAAATAAACGTGTCAATAAAAAAACTATAAAAATATACTGGTAGATATTATAAATAATCTCTATAATGTGCGTTTATATCTATACGGAAAATATTTAATAAATTAATAAATAAACAGATTGAAAAATAAAAAGCAGTTATTTAAGTAAGTTATGGAAGAATAACTTATTAACATCTGTTTAAAAGTTGTGGATAAAAAATGAAAAATCTTTGGTTAAAAACATTAGAAATATTGAAAACTAAAATAAGTGAACAAAATATTTCTACCTGGATAAAACCCATTCAACCAGTAAAAATAGTTGGAAACCAATTGACGGTAGAGGTTCCAAATAAATTCATAAAAGATTGGGTAAAAGACAATTATAAAATAAATATTGAAGAAACATTATCTCAGGTAGGCTCTATAAATTATATATTAGACATAAAAGTAAATAAAAAAATAAAAAGTCAAAAAACAAGTGAAACTCCTGCAGTTAATACAGAAATAAAAAAAGTAATAATAAAAGCAGGAGATATTCCTAATTTAAATCCTAAGTATACATTTGACACATTTGTATCTGGAACATCAAATCAGTTTGCACATGCTGCAGCAATGGCCGTATCAAACAATCCAGCAACAACCTATAACCCATTATTTATATATGGTGGTGTTGGTTTAGGTAAAACACATCTTATTAATGCAATCGGAAATGAAATTTATAAAAATAATAATGCGGTAAAAATTTGCTACTATTCTTCAGAAAAATTTACCAATGAACTTATAAATTCACTTAGACATGCAAAAATGAATGAATTTAGAAATAAATTCAGATCCATTGATATATTGCTAATTGATGATATTCAATTTATCGCAGGAAAAAAGAGTACGCAGGAAGAATTTTTCCACACTTTTAATTCTCTATATGAATCACATAAACAAATAATAGTCACCTCAGATAAGTTTCCTAAAGAAATACCTGATTTAGAAGAAAGATTAAGGTCCAGGTTTGAATGGGGTCTAATTGCTGACATACAAGCACCCGACACAGAAACGAAACAAGCAATTCTAAATATGAAAGCTGATCAAAATAATATTAAATTACCCGAGGATGTTATATTTTTTCTGGCAAATTCAATATCAAACAATGTCAGAGAATTAGAGGGTTATCTTATTAGAATAGGTGCCTATTCAAGCTTAACATCAACCCCAATAAGTGTTGAAATGGCAAAAAGAATACTTAAGGATATATTAATAGAAAATAGCAGAGAAATTACTATTGAAAAAATTCAGAAAAAAGTAGCCGATCATTTTCAAATAAAAACAATCGAATTGAAATCATCAAAACGCACGAAAAATATAGTTTTACCGCGCCAAATATCTATGTATATATGTCGTGACTTGACTGATTTATCATATCCAGAAATTGGTTCTAAATTTGGTGGTAAAGATCATTCGACGATAATACATGCTGTAAAAAAAATAGAAAAATTAATGAAAGAAAATATCCAAATCAAAAATATGGTTGAAAAACTCATTGAAAATCTGAGGATGTAATTGTTAATAAATAAATAAAATCATTAATAAATAAAATCATTAACAAAAAATGATTTTTATGAACATTAAATTAACAACTTAAATAAACTAAAAAATTGATATATTTTAAGGGTTTAATTAAATATCAACAAATCAACAGGCACTACTATTACTACTAGTTTATTAATTATAAAATATACTAGTAATAGCTATTGTTAATGGAGGTGATATGCAATTTACAATAAGAAGAGATATTTTTTTAGATGGTTTGACAAAAGTTCAAGGTATTATTGAGAAAAAACATACGATCCCTATTTTAGCCAACATTTTAATAGAGTCTAAAAATGATGAAATCATCATAACAGCAACAGATTTAGAGGTTGGTTTAAAATCTAGATATAAAGCAAAAGTAATAGAAGAAGGGAAAATAACAGTATCTGCAAAAAAAATGTATGAGATAATAAAAGAACTACCCGACAAAGAAATAAATTTTAATTCTAAAAGTAATTTTTGGGTAGAAGTAAAGTGTCATAAATCTCTTTTTAATTTAGTTGGTTTATCACCAGAAGAATTTCCAAAATTTCCAGATATTAAATTAGGAAATAATAGTATAGTAAAAAGCTGTTTAAATGAAATGATAGAAAAAACATTGTTTTCAGTTTCTAATGATGAAACTAAATTTAATTTGACTGGTATATATATAAAATCTGATAAAATTGATGATATAAATAAATTAATTTTTGTATCTACAGATGGTCATAGATTATCTATGATACAGAGAAATTTAGATAATGAGTTAGATGAAAGATATGCAGAAGGTTTTATATTACCTAAAAAAGGAATTATAGAAATAAAAAAATTACTGGAAACTATGGATGAAAATATTATTATGGGAATATCTGATAATAATTTTTCTATAAGTAATAAAAAAACAACATTAATAATGAGGATGGTTGATGGAGATTTTCCTGATTATAAAAGAGTTATTCCAGATAAAGGTAAAAATTCGGCGAGTATAGATAAAAACTTATTTTTACATGCATTAAAGAGAATATCTATATTATCAAGCGAAAAATCAAGAGGGGTAAAAATAAATTTAAAAAGAGATTCTTTGATTTTAACTTCATCAAATCCAGATTTAGGTGATGCTAAAGAAGAACTGGATATTATCTATGATGGAGATGATATTTCTATAGGTTTTAATGCAAAATATATTATAGAAATATTACAAGTTATTAAAAAAGAAAATATTATTTTTAACTTGAAAGATAATATTTCACCAGGAAGAATAAATCCTGAAGAAGATGAAGATCATATTTCTGTTATTATGCCTATGCGTTTATAATATTATTAAATGTATATAAAAAATATTAAAATAGATAATTTTAGAAATATTGAAAAATGTAATATTAATCCAGATAAAAAAATTAATTTTATATATGGTGAAAACGCCCAAGGTAAAACCAACTTAATTGAAACAATATATTATTCTTCTCTTTTTAAAAGTTTTAGAACTAATAAAAATATTAATCTCATAAACTATAAAAAAGAAAAATTATTTATAAAAATAGATATTGTAAATAATGAAGTAAATAATATTTTAAAAATTTCACTGACTAACAAAAATGTCAAAGAAATTATTGTAAATGATAAAAAACCTGATAATTATAATTTTTATAGGGTTTTAAATTCTATTATTTATTTTCCAGATGAAATTAGTTATTTAAAAAATTATCCTGCATACCGAAGAAACTTAATAGATAGATCTATTTTTTATATTAATAACGAATATATAAATATATTTAAAAAATATACAAAATGTTTGAAACAAAGAAATATATTTTTAAAATCTGATGATAATGAGAATGATATATGGAAAGATCAATTAATTGAATATGCTTATTTAATAATAAAAGAAAGAATAAACTACATAGACAAAATTAATAATTATTTTATTATTTTGAATAAAAAAGAAAACATAAAAGAAAATTATTCTATTGAATACAGTAAATATAAAAAAGAAAATATAAAGGATGAGTTATTTAATGGATTCAAAAAAAATAAATTAAAAGAAAAAAAATATGGTTTTACTCTAACTGGCCCACATATAGATGATTTTATTTTTTCTGTTAACGGCAATAATATAAATAAATATTCTTCTGAGGGTCAAAAAAGATCTTTACTTCTTAGTTATAAACAAGCACAAATTTTAGATTATAAAGATGTTTATGGATATTATCCTATTTTATTATTTGATGATATTGGAAGTGAACTTGATGCATCTAGAAAAATTAATATTTTTAACAGACTATTAGAAAATTCTGGACAGGTATTTATAACAATAATGGATATACCTGATATAGATAAGGATAATACTAAAGTATTCGAAGTAAGAAATGGTGATTTTTCAGAATTTATTATTTGATTAAGGGTAATTATGTCAGAAGAAAAAAAATATGGTGCCGAAAGTATCCAGGTTTTAGAGGGTCTGGAGGCGGTTAGAAAAAGACCAGCTATGTATATTGGTTCGACAGCTGCAAGCGGTCTTCATCACCTGGTGTATGAAGTTGTTGATAACTCGATTGATGAGGCTTTAGCTGGTTATTGTGATGAGGTAAAAGTTGTTATCCACGAGGATAATTCAATAACCGTTGAAGATAATGGTCGCGGTATTCCGGTTGAATTGCATGAGAAGCAGAATAAATCTGCGGCCGAAGTCGTGATGACCGTTTTGCATGCCGGCGGGAAGTTTGACGATGATGGTGAGGGAGCCTACAAGGTTTCAGGTGGACTTCATGGCGTCGGCGTCTCGGTTGTTAACGCATTATCGAGTCGATTGGATCTGGAAATAAGAAGAGACGGCAAGGTTCACCGTCAAGAGTATCATCGGGGAATTCCGGTTGAACCTTTGCGCGTTGACGGTGAAACCATAAAGCGCGGAACCAAAATTACTTTCTGGCCAGATAGTGAGGTTTTTGATAACTCTGATTTTTCATTTGCGACATTATCACAGCGATTACGCGAGCTTGCATTTTTAAATGCGGGTGTGAAAATTAAGATTAATGATGATAGAACAGAAAAGAGTCATGAGTTTATTTACGAGGGGGGGATTCGCTCTTTTGTAGAATATCTCAACCGTGCAAAAAGCCCGGTTCACCCTCAACCTATTTATTTTCATGGTGAAAAAGGTGGAGCAGAAATTGAGATAGCGATTCAATATAATGATGGCTATGACGAAAAAATATTTACTTTTGCAAACAACATCAATACCCATGAGGGTGGCACCCATCTCAGTGGTTTTCGGGGGGCATTAACCCGAACCATGAACTCGTATGCCAGTGCAAATAATTTGCTCAAGAATGTGAAGGTTGCAATATCCGGCGATGATATGCGCGAAGGGATCGCAGCTGTTATTTCAGTTAAACTCTCCGACCCACAGTTTGAAGGGCAAACCAAGACTAAGTTGGGGAACTCTGAAGTTAAGGGCTACGTAGAAACCCTGATGAATGAGCAGTTGGCTACCTATATGGAAGAAAACCCCCAGGTCGCCAAAAAAATTCTGGAAAAAGGGATCGAAGCAGCTCGTGCTCGAGAGGCGGCCCGGAAGGCTCGTGATTTAACCCGGCGCAAGGGCGCTTTGGATGGGCTTTCACTTCCCGGAAAATTGGCAGATTGCCAGGAAAAGGATCCTGCGCTCTGTGAAATCTACCTGGTCGAGGGTGATTCTGCTGGTGGTAGTGCAAAACAGGGGCGTGAACGCCGCTACCAGGCTATTTTACCCCTCAAAGGTAAAATCCTGAATGTTGAAAAAGCCCGTTTTGATAAACTTTTAACCTCAAACGAAATCCGCACCTTGATTACTGCTATGGGGACCGGTATCGGAAAAGATGACTTTGATATCGCAAAATTGCGCTACCATCGCGTTATCATTATGACCGATGCGGACGTTGATGGTTCCCATATCAGAACCTTATTGTTGACCTTCTTTTTCAGACAGATGCCCGAAATTGTTGAGCGTGGGCACCTTTATATTGCTCAACCCCCTCTTTATAAAGCAAAACGGGGAAAACGTGAACTTTATCTGAAAGACGATGATGCTTTGTTGGATTATCTCCTGGATACTGGAACGGAGGGTGTGGTCCTGGAGATGGAGGAGGGGAAAAAAGTTCTTCGAGGTAAGCAAATTATCCCCACGCTTCGCAATATCATCGACTATAATCAACATTTTGAAAAAATTGTGAACCGTGGTGTTCCGGCGGAGATATTGAAAATTTTCCTGAAGGGGAAAATTCGCAACGGTTTTGCCGATAAGGCCAACCTGGAGCCTCTGGCAGAACAACTGCGGCAACATGAACCAACAGCCAAATTTGAAGTCTTGGAAAATCCGGATCGCATTCTGGTCACATTTGGCAATTTGCATGCACGTATTGATCGTCATACTGTCGAGATTCTTTCTTCCCGTGAATATAAGCTGCTGCTGCAATCTTATCGGCAGGTTGAGGATCTTTGTCTGGAAACATCAGCCTATCTGGTTGCTGAAGGTAAGGAGAATGTTGAAATCTCAGATCGTCAGGAGTTGCTCGATATTTTTCTGGCGCGAGCTAAAAAGGGTCAATATATCCAGCGCTATAAAGGTCTTGGAGAGATGAACCCTGACCAGCTGTGGGAGACAACCATGGATCCGGAGAAACGAGTTCTGTTGCAGGTGACGATTGAGGATGCGGTCAGGGCTGATGAAATCTTTACCGTTCTGATGGGTGATCAAGTGGAACCACGGCGTGAATTTATTGAGCAAAATGCTTTAAATGTTGCCAATCTGGATGTTTGACCAATAAAAAAATGAAACTTCCACCTGGAAGTTTGGAGGAACTAGATGTTGTCAGAGAAGAATAAAGTTACGGTTAATATTGTCGACGAAATGCGCAAGTCCTACATGGACTACGCCATGAGCGTTATTGTAGGGCGGGCGTTACCCGATGTCCGTGATGGGCTTAAACCGGTTCACCGGCGTATTTTGTTTGCTATGCACGATCTCAATAATGATTTCAATAAACCCTATAAAAAATCGGCCCGGGTCGTTGGTGATGTCATTGGTAAATACCACCCTCATGGTGATACCGCAGTATATGACTCGATCGTCCGTATGGCGCAGGATTTTTCGATGCGTCACCCTCTGGTTGATGGGCAGGGTAACTTCGGTTCTGTCGATGGTGATTCTGCGGCGGCAATGCGTTATACCGAAATCAGAATGGACAAGCTTGCCCATGAACTGTTGAATGATATCGATAAAGAAACGGTAGATTTTGGCCCCAACTACGATGATTCTTTAGAGGAGCCGCTGGTTCTTCCCTGTAAGTACCCAAACTTGCTGGTTAATGGTTCCGAAGGAATTGCTGTCGGGATGGCAACCAAGATACCTCCCCATAACCTGGGTGAGGTAATTACCGGTCTGATCGCACTGATCGATGATCCACGGATCAGTATTGAGGAGCTTATTGAGAAAATTCCCGGGCCCGATTTTCCGACGGCTGGTTTCATCAATGGCAAAGAGGGAATTAATGAGGCCTATAGAAATGGTCGTGGGATTATCCAGATGCGCGCCAGGGCGTTGGTCGAGATTGATCGGCGCAGCGGTCGGGAAGCAATTATCATTACCGAACTTCCCTATCAGGTTAACAAAGCACGTCTGATTGAGAAGATTGCTGATCTGGTTAAAAACAAGAAAATTGAAGGTATCTCCGATCTTCGTGATGAGTCAGACCGTGACGGGATGCGGGTTGTTATTGAATTGAAACGGGATATGATTCCGGGGGTTGTTCTGAATCAACTCTACAAAATGACGGTTATGCAGAGCTCTTTCGGCATCATCATGCTGGCGATTGTTTCTGGTCAACCCAAAATACTTAATCTGCGAGAAGTGCTTGATTGCTTTATTGACCACCGTCGAGAAATAGTGACCCGACGGTGTGTTTTTGAGCTGAAAAAAGCGGAAGCACGAGCCCACATCCTCTATGGTTTAAAGCTGGCGCTCGAAAATCTGGATGAAGTTATTAAGATTATTAAAGGGAGCGCAACTCCAGCTGAGGCTAAGCAGGGTCTGATGGAGCGATTTTCTTTTTCAGAGATTCAGGCGCAGGCCATTCTTGATATGCGTTTGCATCGTTTGACCGGACTTGAACAAGGTAAAATTCTTGAGGAGTTAACACAACTTCTGGTTCAGATCAGCCGTTTGAAGGAAATTCTTGCCAGTGAGGTGGAGATCCTCAATATCATCAAGCTGGAATTGGTGGAACTGAAGGATAAATTTGCCAATCCAAGGCGGACTGAAATTCTCGATCGCTGCGCAGATTTAACTTTGGAAGATATGATCGTCGAGGAAGATATGGTGGTCACCGTGACCCACGGTGGTTATATCAAACGGAATGCGGTATCCCTCTATCGGGCTCAACGACGGGGAGGAAAAGGGAAGACCGGAATCAAGCCGAAGGAAGAGGATTTTGTCGAAAACCTGTTTATTGCTTCAACCCACGCCTATGTTCTTATCTTTACCGATCTGGGAAAAGTCTATTGGCTCAAGGTTCACGAAATACCTCAAGGCGGTCGGGCTTCGCGGGGTAAGGCAATTGTCAACCTGTTACAGTTGGCCCCAGACGAAAAGGTGATGACAATTCTCCCGGTCAACAGTTTTGAAAAGGGGCAATACATTGTCACAGCAACAGCACGAGGAATTATCAAGAAAACTGAATTGATGGCCTATTCCCATCCACGAACTGGCGGGATTATCGCATTGAGCATTGATGAAGGAGATAGTCTTATTGAAGCGCGCTTGACCAATGGTGAGCGTGACCTGTTGCTGGCAAGTCGCAATGGTAAGTCGATCCGTTTTCCAGAAACTGACGTTCGTTCGGTGGGGCGTCCGGCTCGTGGCGTTCGGGGGATAACTCTGGACCCTAATGACGAGGTTGTTGGCTTGCAGTCGGTTTCGGCGAATACTGCTTTGGCGCTGGTGACGGTCACTGAGAATGGTTATGGTAAGCGGACTGATATTGGTGAATATCGAGTTCAGAGCAGAGGTGGAAAAGGGATTATTACCATTAAAACCAGTGAGCGCAATGGCTGTGTCGTCGCTATCAGAATGGTTGAAAATGAATCTGACCTGATGTTTATCACCAACCGTGGTAAATTATTGCGCACCAAAGTGAAAAATATTCGTGCCATTGGGCGAAACACTCAGGGTGTACGGATGATGGTGCTGGAACAGGGTGAGTTAATTGTCTCGGTTGCCAAGTTGGCAGAGAAGGATACCGCAGATGGAGTTGCGCCAACTGAAGAAGCAACTGAAGAAGCAACTGAAGCAGGAGTTGAAACAACAGGAAATCAAGACGAAGAAATCTAGCAGTAAGCGCTGGATCTTTTATCTCCTGGTTGTTCTGCTGTTAACAGCCAGCCTGTTTCCCGTCTACCGTAAGCAGCAGTTAAACGCTTCACAGCAGTTATTTGCCAAGGGGATCAAGTTAGAGAGCCTGGGGCAGATAGTTGCTGCTGAAGAGAGTTATCGGCAGCTTTATCAACAATATCCCCAAGCCGAAGAAGCTGCTGAGGCTCTTTTGAGAATAGCAAAACTCTGGCAGCACGATCACCAAGATGAGCAAATGGCATTGCTCAATTATCTGCAACTGGAACATGATTACCCCGAGAGCCCATTGGTGTTACCTGCTCGTGAAGAGGCAGCACAGATTGTCAAGTATACTCTGCGTGACTATTCACGAGCGATTGAACTTTACCAGCGCTTGTTGGATTTAAACCAGGGGACCCCCGAACAGTACTATTATGAAATAGCCGATTGTTATTTCCGTCTCGAAAACTATCCCCAGGCGCGGATTGAATTGGAGACACTGCTGGAAAACTTTCCACACAGCCCCCTGGCAGCCAAGGTGTTATATCGAAAAGGGGGGATTTTACTTCTGGAAGGGCGGGTGGATGATGCTCGACAGGATTGGCAATCCTTGATAGAGCAATACCCGGATAGCAGCTATCAGGTTCAGGCCCGATTCGACCTGGCAAAACTGCAGGAGGAAGAGGGGTCACTGGAGGCTGCTCTACAGAGTTACCAACAGCTTGAGGGGTTTTCGCATCCCGCTTTGCTGCAAAAAAAGATTGACCACCTGGAACAGCGGATCAAAGCTAAAAAAGGAGCTATCTAGATGGAAATGAAGATTGCTGTCGTTGGCGCTGGAAGCTGGGGAACCACTCTAGCTAACCTGTTGGCTGAAAAAGGCTATCCGGTGACCCTCTGGTGTTATGAAAAGGATCTGGCTGAGCGGATGCAGCAGTTGGGAATCAACGATCTTTACCTTCCGGAGATCAATCTTTCTAAAAATTTACAGGTAACCAGCGATTTAACCGCAGCGGTTGCTGAAAAACAATTCGTTTTATTTGTAACTCCATCTCAAGTCACCCGCCAGATATTACAGCAGGCTCTCCCCGATTTATTACCCCAAGCCTTCATTGTTTCTGCATCCAAGGGAATTGAAAATGAGAGTCTGATGTTGTTGTCTCAGGTGTTTGAAGAGTTACTCCCTAAGTCGATGCATCGACAGCTTGGTTTTCTTTCGGGCCCCTCATTTGCAACAGAGGTGAGTTCAGGAATGCCAACAGCGGTTGTCGCAGCGGCCAAAGATTTGACAGTTGCGGCAGAAATTCAGAAAATATTCAGTACGGAGATGTTTCGCGTTTATACCCATAACGATATTATTGGTGTCGAGCTGGGTGGTGCCATGAAGAATGTTATCGCTCTGGCTGCCGGGGTTGCTGATGGTCTTGGTTTTGGCCACAACACCCGCGCTGCATTGATCACCCGTGGGTTGGCCGAAATGACCAGACTGGGTCTAAAACTGGGTGGTGCAGCAGAGACCTTTGCCGGATTGGCAGGGATGGGGGATCTGGTTTTGACCTGTACTGGAGATCTGTCGCGGAACCGTAGTGTCGGTATCGAGTTGGGCAAAGGGCGGAGTATCAACGAGATCCTGGCGGGTATGCAGATGGTTGCCGAGGGGGTTAAAACAACCTTGTCAGCATACCAGTTAGCTGAGAAACTGGGTGTAGAAGTCCCTATTATTGAACAGATGTATTTAATTCTTTATCAGAACAAGTCACCGCGTCAGGCCGTAACCGATTTAATGTTACGAGATTTACGCGCAGAAGCGATTTAAGGAGAGAGTATGAAACAATTATTATTGGTTATAGGGTTTCTATTATTGGCAGGGGTGGTTTACGCTGGACCGGTGGTCGAGATGAAAACCAGTATGGGAACGATAAGGATTGAGTTGAATCAAGAGAAGGCACCCCAGACGGTTAATAACTTCCTTACCTATGTTGATCAGAAGTTTTATGACGGAACTGTTTTCCATCGGGTGATTAAAAAATTTATGATTCAGGGTGGGGGCTTCAATCAGTTTGGAACTAAGAAAGTGACCCTTGATCCCATCAAGAATGAGGCAAATAATGGTCTGAAGAATCGTAAAGGGAGCATCTCTATGGCACGGACCGGTGTTGTCGATAGTGCCACCAGTCAATTTTTTATCAACCTGGTGAATAATAGTTCCCTTGATCACAGTGGAAACAGCTCGAGAGCCTTTGGTTATGCTGTTTTTGGACACGTTATTTCCGGGCTGAATATTGTAGAAAAAATTGGCAAAGTTAAAACGATAACCAAGGGTGCACAATTCAGGGATTATCCTGAGCCTCAGGTTATTATTGAGTCTGTCCGCAGAATTTAACCGACACAAGTTGATCGATTAATCCTCAGGGGCGAGTGATGGCGACGTTCCGGATCATGAGTTATCATATCAATGGTGCCAGAAATGCTGCAGGAGAGATTGCTCCCGAGCTTTGTGCTGCAGTCATTCGTGCCCAACAGCCTGAATTGGTTATGTTGCAGCAGATTGGTTCGCCGATCGGAATAAGTTCCGTTGAACAGTTGGCCAGCCGGGTTGGATTGACCCTCTATGGTTCTGATGCAGAAGGGGGATGCGCCTTTTTGTCTCAATACCCTCTACACCATATTCAGGAACGATCCCTTGGTTTTGGTGGTCACTGTGTTCAGGCTGACCTGGAATATGCAGACGAAAGAATTCATCTGTTCAACTTAACCCTCTCCTGGAGCTTTCGGCAGCGCCGTGAGCAGGTCAAGCTTCTTATGGGGGACCAACTGTTGAATAATCCCTTCCTCCCCTGTGCAACCATTATTTGTGGTGATTTTGGTCTACCCCTATGGGGGAGTGGTCAGATCCCTCTGAATGAACACCTCAAGCGTGCCGGTTTTCCAGCCTGGCGAGCTAATTTCCCGGGGAAAATTCCACTCTGGGGGCGTGACCGGGTTTATTTTCGTGGTCCGATAAAAGCATTGGCCGGGAGTGTTGTTATGACCACCGAAGCGCGTAAAGCCTCCACACATCTGCCGCTGGTTCTTACCGTTGAAACAAGCGATACTCGTGAAGTTCTTAAGGTTAAAAAACTTACCCGTGTCCCCTCCAAACAGCCTGACCCTATCTGTGGGTAGGTCACAAGATGAGTGATATTATAAAATATGAAAAAAGCGGAAAAGGCGTTGCAATTATTGCAAGCGCTGGAAAATGTTTATCCTGAGGCTCATTGCGCCCTGCTCTATCGAAATCCATGGCAGTTGCTGGTGGCAACCATTCTTTCGGCCCAATGTACCGATAAACGGGTTAATATTGTCACTGCAAAATTATTTGAACAGTTGCCCGGACCGGTACAGTTGGCGGCAGCCAGCCAGGAGCAGGTCGAAGAGTTGATCCGTTCAACGGGGTTTTTTCGTAACAAAGCAAAAAATTTAATCAGCTGCGCTGAACAGGTTTTAACCCGCCATCAAGGAGAGGTTCCGGCAGATCTCAA
>JAOZMV010000182.1 GCA_029934095.1 Desulfuromusa sp.
TCCTCCATCCTGCTTGAGCAGTGCACTATTTCTGCAACCGCTTATTCGGTTCTATAGACTTCCTCTAAGGTGACCTGGCTACTGCCATTATTGCCGAAGCCACGTGCCATTATGGTATAAACATAAACGCAGTTGCTGGAACCAACGACGTTTTGGCAGCTGAACTCAATCAGATAACGGGGGTCAACCACCGCGTCGGGAACAGCCACACTGTAATAGTTGCCATTTTCAAAAGCATCCAGCTTGTCATCCTGCACCACCCCGCCAACGGTATCGGTATAACAGCGACCATTGCTGCAGTCTGCTGCAAAAGCGGTCGCGCCAGCCTCGATCCGTAAGGCATCACTATCGGTATTATCCCCACCATAACGTGCGATAAAATCCGCCTCACTCTCGATCAGATCTTCAGCCGTACGCAGAGCCAGCTCCGCTCGCTGAAAAGCAAGGTTCGAATCGCCGACATTAGCCGCCATCCGTTCCTCAAGGGTCGAGGTCTGCATCATGCCAACACCGACAATAGACATGGCCATCAGAATAATCAGACTGACGATCAAAGCTGCACCACGCTGGTTGGCAAGGTGCATCTGCAAATTTCTTACTATCCTGTTACTTCCATTCATCACCCTGCTCCTCACTGACTACGGTTCCGCAAACTGATGGTCGTGGTAAAAACACGACGCAGACGACGATCATCGACCGGATCAACCACCGTCCCATTAACGTTGTAGGTCCCGGTATCCAGATCTCCCTTAGGGACCTCTTCCAGGGTGTGCAACAGCAAGCCGATACGCACAGCAACAACCCGGTCCCAGTCGGCAACTGCTGCCGCGGTTCGGTAGACATCGACCTGAGAATCGGTACCGGTATCTTCGCCATACAGAATCTGCATGCTCTCGATGCCATCAATCAAAGGGAGAGTTCCGGTCGTATCGGTCATGTCCAACTCAGAATTTACTGCATCAACGGCAAAAGTATAGGGGGGACTAAGACCAGCACCTGCAGGATTCAGAAAATCAATTGTCAGCGTATCACTGGCGGTTCCCGCCCCGTTCGTACCGTTTATTGCTGTACCGGTGTAGGCATTACCGGTCACAGAAATTCGCGGATATCCTGCCAGGTGAACTTTCTGCGTCAGTAATTCAATGGCAAAACGGCCGTTTTCCTGCAGCCGTGACAGCGAGTCCTGAGTCCGGTAAATCGAATTGCTGCCGAGAAAAACCTGAAAAATTCCGGTGAGCAAAATCAGACCGATTGCCATAGCAACCAGCAACTCAACAAGAGTCAGACCACTCTGTCCAGAAGATCTTGATGTATCTCTGATAACTCTTTTCATAGCCTTGTCACAATCTGTATCTGAGGCGTTGTCGACACCCCGCCATAGTTGTCAGTCCACCGGACCGTCACCGTGACCATCTGGGTTCCCGCGTCGTAATCGACCGAACCATCGCCACCGGGAAGACTCCCCCTGGTGCGGGTGGCATCGACACTGCCATCCGGGTTCATACCCGATATATTTCGCAGCCAGTCATTGATATCTGCTTCTGCGACCGTTGCTGTGGCGGCCGGGATTCCGGCAGCCAGCGTAATATCATAATTTTCGGCAATAGCTTCGATACGATTGGCCCGCATCCGCTCAATGACATCCTGGGTGTACAAGGTTGCCTGTGAACGCAAGTAAGCGTTGTTCCCACCCTGCAAACTAGTGATCTGCAAACCCGCCAATCCGAGCAGGGCGATAGATAGAATGACCAGGGCCACAAGAATTTCAATCATGGTAAAACCAGCCTCTGAAGACCCTTTAGTCACAGTGCTATGGGAAATATTATCTGATATCATGGACAAGCCTCTTTGCTGACACTTAAACGACCAGTCACGTTGAGTGCCAGACAGACATTGCGCGTATCGACTGTCAGTTCAATACTGCCGCTGGCTGGATTACCATTGATCAAACGTGGGGAACCATCTGCTGTAAAGGAGATGTAGGTGCCGATATCCCCGCTATCGAGCAACATGCTGCTCCCGCCGCTCAACGGCTCAAAAACCCGCAGGACAACTTCCCCGCCATCAACACTGGCATCGTTGTCCTGATCAACAAAAACGATCCAGCCCTGATCCCAGTTCACTGCAGCGCAATCACTACCCCCGACATTACCAGGACAGACGACAACACGCCCCGCTCCTCTTCGAACGGCTTCACTGCGTGCCAGATTGACCGCCGCAATCAGATCACTTGACTGGGTGCTGATGATGCTTCCGCGAGTAAAGGTGCTGAAAGCTGGTATTGCAATGACGGCAAGAATACCGATTATCGCCATTGTGACAATCAGTTCAATGAGGGTAAATCCACCATTGAACCGCCGCTCCGGGTTACTGATGCAACCGGGAACGACAACATGCGGGCTATTATGGTTAATCTGTCTGTTTTTCATCCAAGCTCCTGCCCTGTGATCAACCTATCCAATCACTCGTAGTCTGTTTATCGCAATTATCAAGCCATGACTTGACCATTCTCAACTCACCGTTATTACAGCGCAAATTTCTTCTAATGTGGTTCGGTCGCCAGCGTCTGAAAATTCTGCATAGTTATATGTGCAAAATTTGCAGCGATCCCAGTCCCTCTATTTAATCCAAAGTTCTATGGTCCAAATGAGGCCAAGAGGCCGTCGGACTATCTATGAACTGGCTGACAATGACCAACAAAACCATAAGATTTTTTGGCTATCAGGTAAGGATCTGTCACCCTATCAGTAATATTAAATAATTTCAATGTTTTTTCTATAATGTTTGTGCGGAGGAATAGCTGTGGAGACTTCGACGTCATAGAGAGCGGCAGAATCAAGCTCTGGAATAGGGTTCTGCATTATCTGGGGATGAATCGCACAGATTCAGCTTGTCAAAAAGCGGAATTTTTATTGAGAGAAACAATGGGTCAGGGAATTTCGGGAATAATCTCGAACAGGGTGATCTCTGGCGGTGAAAAAATCCGCATTGGTGGACCCCAGGTGCCGGTGCCACGACTTGTGTACAGATATTGATTGTCCGATAACGTGTAGAGCCCATCCAACAGTGGATATTTAATCGCGGTCAGCAGGTTGAAGGGAAAGATCTGCCCACCGTGACCATGCCCTGAGAGCTGCAGGTCAAATCGCCCGGTTGAAGTCTCTATGAATTCCGGTCGATGTTTAAGTAACAAAGTGAACCGTTCCGAGGGCTCCCCAAGAGCGCCATCCTCATCAGAGATACCACTACGCGCCGGATCATCAACCCCGACCACCTTCAGGTACTCCCCGATATGAATACTGCGATTGCGCAGAATCTGAAAGCCGCTACGGTGTAAAAAATCGAGAGACTGGTCAAGACCGGCGTAATATTCATGATTACCGGTGACAGCGTACTTACCAAGGGGGGGATCGATATTCTGCCAGAGAGCCACTAATTCATCCAGGTGGTTAATCTGGGCATCGACAATATCTCCGGTAGCGACCAGAAGATCAGGTTGCAATTCCTGCAGCCGGCTGATTATTGGCGCCAGAGCTTCGTCCCGGTGGATCAGTCCAAGATGCAGATCGGAAATCTGGGCGATACGGATCGGCGGTGTCCCGGGCGGAAGTTTTGAACTGGCAATCTTGACCCGTTCAATCTGCAGATTGTTGGCTTCATAGAGCCCGTAAAAACTGGCAGCAATAACAACAAACAGCACCACAGTCGCCGTGACCGCTCCATGTAGGGAAAGATTCGGTAACTGAGGCAACAGCCAACGGGCAAGGTGGAAGAGTAGTTCCCAGCA
>JAOZMV010000183.1 GCA_029934095.1 Desulfuromusa sp.
TGCAACCGTTCATACCGAAAGCGCTCTATCTCTCCTACTGGGCCGCTGACAGTAGTGAACTGAGAGATCGTCTGCAACGGTTGATTGCTGAAACCGGAATGAATGCGCTGGTGATGGATCTGAAATCTTCCCGGGGGGATATTGCTTTTCGCAGTCAGTTACCGTTAGCTCGAGAGGTCGGGGCGCAGAGGGTTCGAACATTGAAAGACCTGCCAGAGTTTTTAGCTGAACTGAAACGGCAGGGGATTTATACCATCGGGCGGGTTGTGGTTTTTAAGGATAGAGCTCTAGCCAGAAGCCAACGGGATTTAGCTGTTTACACCCTGGATGGATACCTCTGGGAGGATCGTGAAAAAATCAGTTGGACCGACCCCTTCAATTCAGAGGTCTGGGATTACAATATCAATATTGCAAAAGAAGCCGCAGCTTTAGGATTTGATGAAATCCAATTCGATTATATTCGCTTTCCGGCAAAATCAGACTTAATGTTTTCCCAGGAAAATACCGGCGAAAATCGGGTGGCAGCGATCAATGGTTTTCTCCAGCGTGCCAAGCAGCAATTGGCCAATTATCCGGTGATGACATCGGCTAATATTTTTGGCTATATCTGCTGGAAGCCCAAAGATCAGAAGATTGGTCAACGGCTGATTGACCTGGCCGAACATGTCGACTATCTCTCCCCCATGCTCTATCCTTCCGGGTTTCCCTATGGTGTCCCCGGTTACAGCAATCCGGTGGAAAACCCACATGAGGTTGTTGCCCAATCTTTACAAAAAGCCAGCGAACTGACCGGGCTTCCGGCGGTCCGTTTTCGCCCCTGGTTACAAGCATTCAGGGATTATGCTTTTGACCGGAGAAGATTTACTGCGGATGAAATCCATGCTCAGATCAATGCCAGTGATGCCAGCGGCAGTCATGGCTGGATGTTGTGGAATGCTAGCAGCCGTTTCAGTCTGGCAGGGTTGCAGCAGGTGATTCCGATTGGCGAACTAAGTCTGGTTGATGCCAGTCCAAAAGCAGGAGATTCAACGATCCTGACCAGTACGATAGATGAAACCCAGGCCGATCCGATGTTATAGTTTAATCGGAATCAGGGTTCAATTCAGGCAAAAAACAGGTAAGCCAGTAAAGTCACCACCGTTCCGAGCAAAGCACCGAGAAATACTTCTCTGGGAGTATGGATTTTCATCAGCAGACGGCTCTGACTGACCAGTCCAGCGAGCAACAACACCATCATTCCGAGCAGAAAACTTCCCCCGAACAGAAACGTTGAGACCGCGATTGAAAATGCGGCGGCAGCATGTCCACTGGGCACACCTCCGTGCAACGGTGTGCCACGATTGTAGTGAGATTTAAGCAGAACAACCAGAATAACTACGATCAGCAAAGCTCCGACGGGAATGGTCCCTTGCGGTTCTTTTCCAAAAGTCGGTTCGCTGTGGAACAGTGGGAAAATATGTCCGGAAAGAACCAGGTAGCCAAGGATGACCGCCCCAATACTGGTGACCAGTACCGCCCCGGCAGCAACATCCTTCGCCCGTTTGGCCAGCTCGTGATAGTCATCGGTAACCAGATCGACAACCGTTTCAATCGCTGTATTCATCAGCTCGGCAAATATCACCAGAACTGCAGCCAAAACCAGGAGGAAAAATTCCAGTGCGGAAATTTTGAAAAAAAGGGCTAAGAATACCACTGCCAACGCCGCAACAAAATGGTAACGGATATGACGTTCACTCTTGGCTGCCCAGATGATTCCTTCAATGGCACAGTTGAGGCTTTCCAGCCAGCTTGTTGGTTTCATAGGTCATCCTGTGAAAGACTTGGAAGATATCTAAAAGATAACAGTCTGGTGGGGAAATCACAATCAAGGATGCTGTCGGTCTTTGTTGATCGTCACGAAAAATCGGCTGGCGAGGACAGGTTTTTGATCGTTTGAGAGCGAATAACCATAGCTATTTGTTGAAAAGGATCGTCAAGATGGACCGATTAAACAATTTTGCAGCAGATTCTTGTACCGTCCGACAGCCTCCTGAATTCCTTCATTTACTCCCACAGGAAAACCGGCTAATCTCTGATCCTACCTAAAAGAATCATGAGGCAACACTAGTGTCGTGTCATGAGTGAAGTGTTGCAAAATTGCGCTGGAATTTTGGGTGTCAACAAGGCGTGATTTTCGCTGCATAGCCAGAGCTATACAGCGGAAGTCGCAATGCAGTTGATGCGCAAAAGAACAAGCAAGATGCGACATTTCATCCATGACATGACACTGGCTTGTATCTTTTTATGAGGCATTCAATCAGGAGAAATCAATAATGAACGACGATAATTTTACTGACGATGAAATGAATGAAGACGAGGGAAGTTTTGCCGATATGTTTGAAGCCAGCCTGGCTGAGGTTGGACAACCATTGGAGCGGGGAAAGAAGATTGAAGCTACAATTCTGCAGATTGGTTCGGACTGGAGCTTCCTCGACGTCGGTCAAAAGGGGGAGGGGGTTCTTGCTTCTGCTGAGCTCTTGAACGGTGATGGTGAGCATCAATATGTTGTGGGAGACAAAATAGCTGCCTATTTTTTATCTCGCAGCGGTGGCGAATTACGCTTTACCACCAAGATCGGTGGCGGGGGTACCGGCACTGAACAATTGGAAACTGCTTACCAGAGCGGCATTCCAATTGACGGTACGATTGAGAAAGAGATTAAGGGAGGCTTTGAAGTCAAGCTTGCCGGGAATGCCAGAGCTTTTTGCCCCTTTTCCCAGACTGGGTTGCGACTGGCGGAACCTGCTGATTTGATTGGTCAGAGCCTGCCATTTAAAATCAGTCAGTTCAGTGAGCGGGGTCGAAATATCGTCGTCTCTCACCGGGCAATTCTGGATGAAGAGCGTGAACAGCTCCGGGTCGGTCTGCGCGAGACCTTAAAAGAGGGGATGGTGGTCAAGGGGACAGTCACAAATATCCGTGACTTTGGGGCATTTGTTGATATCGGCGGGATCGAAGGGCTCTTGCCTATTTCTGAAATCAGCTATGCACGAGTCGAAGATGTCAATGATGTGCTCAATCTCGGACAGGAACTTGAGGTTGCGGTTAAACGGATCGACTGGGATAACAACAAGTTTTCTTTCAGTCTCCGTGATACTCAGGCCGATCCCTGGAATAAGGTTGGATCAATCTATCAGGTTGGCCAACAATATCCCGGCAAGGTGAGTCGGCTGGCTCAATTTGGTGCTTTCGTCACTCTCGAAGATGGTGTTGATGGTTTGCTGCATATTTCCAAGTTAGGTGACGGGCAGCGGATCCGCCATCCTCAGGATGTTGTCAGTGTTGGCCAGCAATTACAAATTATCGTGGAGAAAATTGATCAGGCGGAAAAACGGATCTCACTGGCACTGGCTGGGAATACAGATGACGAGACCGAAACCAGCTATAACGATCAACCTGCTGCTACTGCTGGTCTTGGAACTCTCGGAGACTTGCTCAAAGCGAGCCAGCAAAAAAGAGGGCACAAGAAGCGCCGATGAAACGGGGAAGTACCTCTAAATCTGCCATTTTGTTTTCAATCTGTATGGCACATTTTCTTAACCCGTTCATGATGTCGGCTGTCGGTGTTGCTTTGCCGGTTATGGGGCGAGAGTTCTCTGCCAGCGCCTTGCAACTGGGGCTGATTGAAACCAGCTTCGTGTTGTCGATGGCAATTTTTCTTTTGGTTATGGGTCGACTTGGAGATATTTACGGGCGGCGTAAAATTTTCCAGATGGGATTGCTCCTTTTTGCGTTTGCCGGTGGTTT
>JAOZMV010000021.1 GCA_029934095.1 Desulfuromusa sp.
TCCATTCTTTTTCAGCAAGTCCCGCTGAGTCGAGTCTGCCAAAAGCTCGAGAATTGCTGCAGCCAGCGGTAAGGGCTGATCGACCGGGGTCAAGCGTCCGGTTTTACCATCTTCAATCAGCTCTCCCGGCCCTTCGGAAGCGGTCGCGACAATCGGGCACTGATGGACCCATGACTCCATGACGATAGATCCCAAGCCCTCATAGCGGGAGGGACAGACAAAAATATCAGCGCTACGCATCAGTGCGGTGACATCATCTCGCCAACCTAAAAAGCGCACCCGTTCAGTCAGATTCAGCTCCTGACATAACTGTTTAAGTGCAGTTTCTTCCGGCCCTGATCCTGCCAGCCAGAGTATGGCATCAGGAATATGCACCAATGCCTGCAACAGGACATCAAACCCCTTATTGATATGCAGGCGTCCTGCAGCCAGCAATAACGGCTGATCTATCCGGCTATGAAAGCTATCTCGTGGCAACGGGGCAACAGGGGTTTCATCGGCAAAATTCGGAATGTGAAAAACCCGCTCGGAAGGCATTCCTCCCTTGACCAGATGGTCACAGATTCCCATGGAGATTCCAACCCAATAATCGGCATGCTGATAGTACTTGAGATCATAGTAGTGCCCGAGACGAGCCACCAGTTTATAGTTGCCTTTCGGTGTCAACTTGCTCGCCCGGTTCATCCAGGTCATGACAATAGCGGGTTGATAAGCACGTAAAGCTTTTAGATAGTTGTGGTGATCAATTAAGTTGAGAGGACCACCAAAACGAAATCCGGCAACGGGAACGCCCGCCGCAGAAAGAGACTCCAACCGGTGCGGGTGACGACGGAGAAAAGCTTTTTGCTCGGTATGACCCGAGGTAAAAAGCTCTTTCACCAAACGAACGTAGAAATTTTCTGCCCCCCCCTGGGCAGCACCAGCCAGAATTTGAGCAACCTTTGGTTTAATATCCATTTGACCCATCTGTACCAGTTTCGCAAAAAATCATATCGACTGAACAAAATTTATTATTTTGTAGCAATAAGCCGCTCAAACAGTTGTTTATATTGCCCAATAATCGCAGTCAAAGAGAACTGATCCTTTAATTTATTGTAACCATTTCTGCTTAGAGTCTCTGCCATTTCCCGATCGGACAGCAGATCATTCACCTGTCTGGCACATTGTTTGACGTTATCAACCTCAAATAACAAACCATTTTCACGATGGGAGATCAACCAGGAAGGGCCCTGACTTGCGGCAGCAACCACCGGGGTTCCGGTTGCCCAAGCTTCAAGAATAACGTTACCGAGCGGTTCAAAGCGTGAAGGGAAAACACAGACATCGGCCAGATTAAAAAGCTGCCTTATATCCTTGCGCAAACCTAAAAAAAAGGTCCGTCCCTTGACGCCAAGATCTGCAGCCAATTTCTCCAGATCTTCCTGCAGTTCTCCCGTCCCGGCAATTAATAAAGTGGCATCGGGAATCGATGGCAGTGCCTTGATCAAAACATCCTGAGCTTTTTTCGGATGGAGGCGCCCCAGGGTAAGAAGCACCCGATGGCCTTCAGGTATCTGTGGTAGCGGATCAATGACCTCCAATGATTCCGGGAGTTCACCAAAATTTGAAATCATACTGACTTGCGAATTCGGCCAACCATTTTCGGTCACATACCTTACCAAATCTGGGGTATTGACGATCAGGTGATCACACTTATGATAATTATTCAGATCATAATAGCCCCCCAAACGGCCGACGACAACCGCCTTGCTCGGCGGACATTTTCGTGAAGCCCGGTTGACCCAGGTGACAATCAGATCAGGGTCGAACTTTGTCACCTCTTTTTTCAATTGATGATTATAGCGCAGAACTTTACTGAAAATTCCCATGGGCAAGGTTCGAAAATCAACCCCGGAAGATTGCAAACGCCGTTCACGTGACGGCTGAGCCTCAATAATCAAACGTTGCGTAATCGAATCATCTTCTGCGAAGGCAGTCGCCACTTTTTCAAAGTAAGTCTCAGCCCCGGCCTCAGACTGTGAAAGAAGTATCTGCATTATTCTCATCGTCGCACATCTCTCACAACACCCTCGGCATCAACCTTGGATAAAGAATCATCCCGATGAATCAACATTCCAACCCGACTGGGTTGTTTCCCCCCGGTGCAATTGCTCACAAACTCAGAGAGACGCGATTCAAACCGCTGGAGACGGGTGGCAACACGTTTAACTTGAATCTTCTGAGGTAACCAGCGAAACGGAACCAGGGTGGGAGATCCCAAACCATCGATGGCAACCAATCGAGAAATGGCCCCCTGTCGACCCATCTGGACAACAATATTATGGGTCAAAAGATCACGGGAAGGGACTTTTTCACCCTGCCAGAAAACTGTCAACTGTTCGATCGCCTGACGACATGGTTCCGTATAACCAAACTCCCAGAGGAATTGCTTAAGGGAGAGAGAGATCAACCCATCAGCATCACGGATCAACTCGGTTTCCAACCCTGGCCCTAAGTCGGTATCAACAAAACCAAAACAGCGATAGACATGGTCAAATATCGAAGGACCGACCGAGCGCTGCAATTGCTGAATCGCCCGGTATTCTTTACGGTTATCGTCAAAATAAGCAAGGGGTCTGAGGTTTTTTGGAAAACCTTTTTTGCGGCGACAATCTGCCAGAGTAAAATCGGGACGACGAACTTTGATACAGCGCTCACGATTTAGTGGGTGGACAAAGCAGAGTCGGTTACCACCCTGCGCAAACGGCTTGACCATTTTCAGTTGCAGAGTCATTTTAAACTGCCATCAAGGTTGATATCCTGAGCCCAGACGTAATCGTGACTGAACGGTAGCTGTAAAGAGGCTTCAAGAATATATTGGGCATAAAGGGTGTTATTGATCTCCAAGTGAAAGAAGTCTCGAGCCTTGGCGGCCCAGGCCTGACGCTTGGCATCATCATGATGAAATTCACGAATCCGGGCAAGCAGATCATCTTGATCGTTGAAGTAGACCACTGATTCTGCCGGCAACAGTTGATCAAACCGGGGAGCACTATGGGTAAACTGCAAAATACCGTTTCCAGCCAGTTGAGCCATCCGCGCTGATGAATACCAGTAATCCCCTTCCTGACGGTTCAGATTCAACCCCATTTTCGTATCAGCAAGAGCGCGGTCATAGTCCCGCCCCCAGACTGGGGGGTCGCCAAAACTACCATAGGTTTTAAAGTTCAGTTCACCAGCCAACCGCTCTTTTAGCGATTTAACCAACTTTAAGCGTTGCGTAAAGTCATCGCTGTTACTGCAAAACAACAGGTCGACAGGCAGGTCGGATCGGATCGAGTTATTTAAGTTTTCAAACGCGGGATCAACCGGGTTCGGCATGTGGTACAGGCGTGGGCCAAGGTTTTCAAAAACTGTCAACTCACGCCGTCCGGTAGAAATGAAAAGGGCATCAACTACGGCAGCACGATGCTTGATACGGGTGACATTGTCGGGAATAAAGAGGGGGTCATTATTGCAGTGAGCAATCACCACATCGGGGCAACGTTGCTTGATTGTTTGCAAGGTTGCGTTGGTAATAATATCGCAATGACCAGCAATGATCAGATCAGGGGCAAAGGCAGCGACAGTTTCAAGTAAACGTTGATTTGCCTTCCTTTTACCTAAATCACGAATTCCGAATGGTGCCTCAAATGCCGCAACATCCCGGTCACTGAAAACTTGAACCTGATGGCTGTTCTTGATCAGCCCATGGGTTAATTTTTGCCCCCAACTGACACGGGTCTTACCGTAACGGCGCAGTTGCTGGTACGCGATATGGAGAACTCTCATATAACCTCCCCCAGCACTTTCAGATAGGTCTGCCATTCCCCTTGACACATCTTGTCGGTGGTATAATTTTCTGCAACCCAGTGCCGCCCAGAAGTTCCTATCTGGGTTAGATCGACGTCTCCAGACAAGGCAATCCGCAACTTCTCTGCCAGGTCAGCAACATCTCCATTTTTGAATAGCCAGCCGGTCTCACCATCCCTCACGGTTTCCAGAGAACCACCATGCGCCGAAGCAATAATCGGCTTGGCCATCGCCTGTGCCTCAACGGCAACCCGGCCAAAAGCTTCCGGTTCAGTTGAGGCCGAAACAATCAGGTCAGATATGGCATAATAAGGGACGATATTTTCTTGATCACCCAGAAATATAACCCGATCCGCGATTCCCAACTTTTGCGTCAGTGTTTTCAGTTCTTTCACATAAGCTGTTTTTCTTCCACCACCACCGATTAACAACGCCTGCCATTGGAGATCCTTGATTTGCGCCAAAGCCGCAATAAAGAGGGGCTGACCTTTCCACCGGGTAAGCCTCCCGGGCAGTGAAATGATCGCCACTCCAGCAGTGAGGTTAAGTCGCTGTTTCAGTTCATGTCGCTGCTTAGTACTTATCAGATCGGGGGCAAACAGTGCAGGATTAAAGCCACGTGGGACAACGTCAATCAACCCTTCCCTGACGCTATAGTTCTGTAAAATATGATTTTTGATAAACTCACTGATGGCAATGACCCGCGCACCACGCACCATGACGCTATTGTAATATTTTTTAACTCTGTTTTGAATTCGGTGGGTACCATGAAAAGTTGTCACCAGCTTCACCCCGGTCAATTTACAGGCCAAAAAGGCCGCCCAGGCGGGGGCTCGGGAACGGGCGTGCAGCAGGTCAATTTTCTCACTGCGGATTATTTTTTGTAGTTGCAGCGCCGAGTAAAAAATTGTCAACGGATTACGCTTGGCAAGGGGTAGAGAAAAGTGTCTTGAACCTCCCTTTTCCAGTTCTGTGACCAGCCTCCCACCCTGAGAGGCAACTAAACTTTGAGCTCCCTGTGAAACGATAAAAGAGGCCATCTCTGTCGTTCCTCGTTCTACACCTCCCTGCTCAAGAGCAGCTGTAACTTGAAGGACTTTCATACTCTCTCTGACTCAAATTTTTCAATAATCTGGCGATTAAAGATATCGGCCAGGGATATTTTATTTCTACAGGCGGCACAGGTTCCATCAAACAAGTGCAGACAGTTCTTCGCCGCAAGGATTCTGATCAATCGATTGAGTTTACTCTTCTCCGGCAAGCTTTGGGGAGCAAGCAGAATTTCGACATAACTTCGACCAAAACTGACAGCTTCACTGACCATCGAAGTTGAGTCAGCAGTCAGAAAAATATATTCACAGTATTGCAAATAATCGGGGATCGGATTTATTGGTTCCTGTGAGTAATAGACCGCGCGTGAAAAGCTGAACTGACGCAGCATCCTTTCAACCGATTCCGGAGTCCGGGGCGAAGTTGTCATCCACACTTTATGCTCTGGAAACAAGGTCAATATTTTAGTTATCTGCTGTTTCAGCAGGGCACCATCCATTTGCGCATGACGACTGTCACCACCGATAATCAATGCAATATAGCGGTCGGCCGCGTGTGGTGTCACCAGCCCCTGTGGCTCAATATAGCTCAGATTGATCGGCACACTGACAATGTTGGCAAGCGGGGGAGGATTATCATGTTGCTGGGCAATGATCAAATCGAAATCGAGTCGGTAACTTTTCGGCAACATAACAGCCACCGATCGGCAATTTAACTGCTTTGCCAGGGTACGATTTGCATAATAAGTTCCCGACCCAGTGGAAACAACTGCGCCGTATTCGCCAGGCTGAAGGTCGGCTGTAAACAGGTTGTCAGAATAGACCCCGATCCGATCAAGCAGATAGGAAAGAGCCTTCCTGCCCGTTTGTTTGAAGCTGACCATCTTCAGATCGTACTCGTAACCCAGATATTTGGCACAAGCAATCGACTGGTTAACGTGGCCCGGCTTCCCATCACTCAGAATCAGAAGTCGCTTGGTTTTCAAAGTAGCATCTCAGTAAGAGTCAGCTTCATCAATCAGCATCACCGGGATATCGTCGCGAACCGGATAACGCAATCGGCAGCCAGAGCAGAGGATATAATCACCTTCAGCGGACAACTCAACCAACTGCTTACACTTCGGGCAGGCAAGAATTTCTAACAAATCAGAGGGTACAGACATAGTTATTGGCTCCATAAACGGTTGGTCAAACGATCAAATAGTTCTTTTGAGTTGTTGATTTTGATATCCATCGGCAGCTGATAGCAAGGCAATTCAAACATATCAGCCGACAGTTTGACAGCATCTTTTTCTGTCGTGATCAGAGCGTCAACATCCGCTGCCGCAAGCTGTAATTTGTTTAATATTTCCCCTTGATAAGTGACATGGTCAGCAAACCCCAATTTGCAGTCCAACCTGAATCCAGCATTTTCCAGTGAAACAAAAAAATTCTCAGGATCAGCAATCCCGGCAAAAGCCAGGACCTTCAGGCCACTCAGTTGGCTGACTGGCACCGCCTGCCCGTCAAGACTGATTGCCGTAGTCGATAGTTGATGATAGCTTTCATAGACTTTAAAGCCCATAAAATGTTGACGATTTTGAACCCCAGCCCGGGTCATGAGCAAAAAATCAGCTCTTTTCAGGGCTCTAGGAAACTCGCGAAGATTCCCCGCAGGGAGGGGCTTCCCGTTACCAAGGGGGGAAGTTGAATCAAGTAAAACTAAGTCAACATCCCGTTTGACCGCTTGATGTTGAAATCCATCATCAAGAATAATCAGATCAACATTTTTTGAACTCTCTATTATTTTAATCGCATCAACCCGTTTTTTAGCGATAAAAACCGGACAATCAGGATTTCTCTTTGCCAGCAGATAGGGCTCATCGCCACACTCAGCAGCGGTCATCAAGATTCCAGCTCCGGACGAAACGACCCCGACATCACCGCTAAAGTTGCCGGCAAATCCACGGCTGACAACTGCCGGGCGCTTACCTTGTTTTTGAAACTCTTTGACCAGCCAATCAACAACAGGGGTCTTCCCGGTCCCGCCGACAGCAAGATTGCCGACAGAAACGACAGGAAGTGATGCACGATAGGAAGAGAACCAACCGAACTGGTAACAGCGGTTGCGAGCCCAGACGATAACGCCATAGAGATAAGAAAACGGCAAGAGGAGAAACAATAAAAGCCGCTCCTGAAAATTTCTAGCCCCCTGAGAAACCAGGTGACGATGAAAGTTTGCTATTTTATCCATGTTATCTCAAGAACTTAGAAATATGTCGCATGGTTCGTTCTGTTGTCCCGGCATTTTCCACGATCAAAGAACTTCCTGCTTCCCCCATTGCCCTGCAGCGAACCGGGTCATTGAGCAGAATGACACTCTGCCGGACAAACCCCTGCTGATTAGTCACCTTCACCCCGGCACCGGCTCGAATCAATTTTGCTGATATCTCTTTAAAATTCTGGATGAAGGGGCCAAATATCACCGGTTTTGCCAATAGCGCTGCCTCTAAAAGATTATGACCACCAATGGGCACCAAACTTCCGCCTACAAAAACCAAATCAGCAATACTATAGAAATCAAGAACCTCACCTAGAGTATCGACAAGTAAAACTTCCCCGGGGGAAAGCAGATTATCCCCTTTTTGCAAAGAACTACGCAGTCGGTATTGAAACTTTGATTCTTTCAGTAAAGCTTCCACTTCCCGTTTACGTTCAGGATGGCGAGGAATCAGAATCAGTATCAGTTCCCGATCAATCTGCGCTGATATCTGCCGGTAGGCATCAAGAAGCTGTTTTTCTTCCCCGGCATGAGTACTACCGGCGACAAAAATAGCAACCTGTTGCGGCAATCTATATTGTTCTTTCTGCTGCTGAACCTGGATTGCCGTTACCTTTTTCAGGTCATGATCAAACTTGAGATTGCCGGTATTCTCCACCCGGCCATCAGGAGCCCCAAGAACGGCAATTCGTTCAGCATCAATCTGTGACTGCATGCAAAAAGCAGAGAAGCGTTCCAGAATTGGCTTGAGGAGAAAACGACCGCAACGATAACGGGGAAAAGAGCGATCCGATATACGTCCATTGACCAGAATCATCGGGATGTTGGATTGAGATGCCTGAGTGATAAAATTTGGCCAGAGTTCCGTTTCAACAATAATAATCAATTCCGGATTTACGGTATTAAGAGCTCTTCTCACTGCCCACGAAAAATCGAAGGGGAAAAACAAACAGAGATCAACTTCTTTAGCTTTCAGGGCAACGGCATGTCCGGTTTCTGTCACATTAGTCACCAGAATCTGGAACTCTGGGTATTTTAAGCGGAATTGTTTGATCAGAGTCATTGCTGCTCGGGTTTCACCAACAGAAACCGCATGAACCCAGATTGTTCGTTTTGACTGGATTGCCGATAATTGTTCCGAAGAATAGAGACCTAAGCGCTCCCTGATCCCACGACGACTCTTGCCGTAACGGAGTCCACGCAGCAGATAATACGGCACCAGAAAAAGTGCTGAAATCAGCAATAACAGATTATACAGCGAATAAACCATGTGATTCCAAATGTGTTTCTGCCTGTTTTTGATTCTCCAGCATCGCTTCTTGCAACCGTTCTCGGAACATATCAGCCCCCTCCTGTTCATCAAAATAAAGAGGTTTGCCAAAAGAATAGACCCCATGTCCGAAAGGATATGGCAACAGAAAACGATCCCATGATTTAAAGCGATATCCACGGCTACAGGCAAAAGCCAACGGCAAAACTGGCCGACCACTCAGCCGTGCCAATTGGATCACGCCATCCTTCAATTGGTGGCGCGGGCCACGCGGGCCATCGGGGGTAAAAGCCAGGTCAACTTCCTCACCACAGAGACTCAGTAATTCCTTGAAGGCAGCGCGACCACCTCGAGAGGAAGATCCACGCACCACACCATGCCCAAAACAGCGCATGGTTTTTGCGATCAACTCACCATCCTTGGAAGAACTGATGAGGATTTTCACCCCCGCCCCTCGGTAGACCATAATCATCATCAATAACTGATCATGCCAGAAAGGACAGAGGACAAACTTACCATCTTCCCAGAGGTTTCGGGGATGGTTTCCGCCAATAGTTTCAATCCGATTGGTTAAATACAGAAAACGGATCACCAAAGACGCAAACAAAGGGCCAATTGCCAGCAACAGACGATCCCTGAGCCCCATTAACTCTGTCCCCCGAACTGTGAATCATAAAGGCGCTTATACAATCCCGATTTTTCGAGCAACTGCTGATGGGTTCCAGATTCTTTAATTTCCCCCTCATCAAGAACCAGAATCCGATCGGCATGCCTGACCGTAGACAACCGGTGTGCGATAACAAAGGTGGTCCGATTTTTCATCAGGTTTCCGAGAGCCTGCTGTACCATCGTCTCGCTTTCCGTATCCAGCGCACTGGTTGCCTCATCCAACATGAGAATTGGGGCATCCCGTAAAATTGCCCGGGCGATACAGAGCCTCTGTCGCTGCCCGCCAGACAAACGGACACCACGGTCACCTATCGACGTTTCGTAACCTTCAGGAAGCTGGCGGATAAATTCATCAGCAAAAGCCTGAGTAGCTGCAACTTCTACAAGTGAAAAATCTGCATCGGGCTGCCCGTAACGGATATTATTAGCGATGGTATCATTAAATAAAAAAGTTTCCTGATCAACCAGTGCCAGATTTGCATGCAAACTTTTCTGGGTTATCTTACGAATATCATAACCATCAATCAGAATTTGTCCATGTTGTGGATCATAGAAGCGATTCAATAAACCAATAAAAGTACTTTTCCCGGCACCACTTGGTCCAACCAGAGCGATAACCTCACCGGGCTTCGCCTGCACAGAAAAGTCCCGCAAAACCAGCTCATCATCATAAGCAAACCCGACATTTTTAAAACTGACATGACCCAGACTACGAGATAATTCTACAGCATCCCGGGCATCACTAATTTCAGTCTGGTTATCAAGTACTTCAAAAACCCGTTCTGCAGCGCCAATAGCTTTTTGTATGGTGTTATTAACTTTAATCAGCCGTTTAAGGGGGGAATACATCAACAGAATAGCTGCAAGAATTGAGAATAACTCACCTTTAGTTATTGCTTCAGCCGCAACCCGATTCAGACCATACCAGAGAACAGCCGCAACTCCAAATGAGGTCATAATTTCCATAACCGGAGCTGAGGCCGCTGAATATCTGAATGTTTTACGGATAAAGGTAAAAAATCTGGAATTTTCCCGAACGAACTTCTGTTCCTCGCGCTCCTCAGCAGCAAACGCTTTAATCACTTTAATCCCCGAAAAACTCTGCTCCAGAACAGCTGTCAGATTCCCCATTGCATCTTGACCACGCCGGGAAAATTTTTTGATTTTGCGGCCAATAGCAACTGCTGGCCAGACTGTTGCCGGGATGACAACGAAGGCCATCAGGGCCATTTTCCAATCGGCATAAAAAGCATAACCTGTCAATGCAAGTAGGGTCAGAGTTTCGCGGATAAAGGTGACCAGAACGTCTGCAAGGGCAGATTGCATCACATTGACATCATTGAGAATTCTTGACATCAATGAGCCGGAAGAACTTCTGGTGAAAAAACGGGTCGACAACCTTAGTGTATGGCCAAAAACTTCATTGCGAATGTCCTGGATGGCCAGTTGTCCTGCCGTGCGGATATTGTAGGTTTGAAGATAACGGCAGAGCCCTTTAAATGTTGCCAGTCCGATGACAAAGAACGGAAGAAGCTGAGCTAATTTGAGATTCCCAGCGATAATCAAATCATCGACAAATGGCTTGACCAGATAGGCGATAATCGCATCAGAGCCGGCAACCCCCAATGAAGCCAACATTGACAGCGCAATGATCCATTTATACGGCGCAGCGTAACTTACAAGCCGCAGATAGATATTCTTTTGTTGATTGCTCAATAACACAAATAGCCCTGTCTGAATGCTATGCGGACATTTCAGCAGCAATGCTGGAAACCCGCACTGAACAACCGGGACCCCCTAACGACTGTCGAACCTCTTTTAGGTCTTGCTGTATGGTTTCAATATAATCTTGATCGTCAAGAAGTCTCAGAATTTCATCACCCATTGCTGTAGGTTCCGCAGCGTCCTGAATAAATTCCTGCACAATTCTGCGACCGGCAACAATATTCGGCAAACCAATATATTTTATTTTAATCAAGTGCTTGCCGATTCGGTAACTTAAGGGGGCAACTTTATACAGAATAGCCAGTGGCGTTCCAACCAGCGTAAGTTGCAGCGTTACCGTTCCCGATACCGTTAAAACTGCATCACAGGCCGTCGCAACTTCATAAATATTCTCTTCAACAATAAAGATTGGTAATTTTGTAGTTGAAAATCTTTGTTCTAAAAGATTACGCGATAGTGAAGGAGCGACTGGAAGTAAAAATTTAGCAGCGGGTTTCTTCGCGTGTAATAGTTCAGCAGTTGCAACTAGAACATCTAAAATATGTTCCAATTCACTATTTCGACTCCCGGGAAAAATCCCAATAACCTGTTCATCTGCGCCGATACCAAGTCTGCTTCGTAATAAACCTTGTGGTTGATTCTGAATGAATTCATCCAGTAACGGATTGCCGACATACTCGGCACTCACCCCTAACGGTGCATAAATTTGTGGTTCAAAGGGAAAAATCAAGGCCAGACGGTCTACTCGCTCAGCAATCACCTTTGCCCGCCCACTGCGCCAGGCCCATACCTTGGGACTGATGTAGTAAAGAACCGGTATTCCGGCAGCTTTTGCAACCTTGGCGAGACGCAGGTTGAAATCTGGAAAGTCGATCAGAATCAATAGAGAGGGGGGAACAGGATCTAAGAGAACCCTCTTGAGTTGGAGAAATCGACGAAGAATAGTTGGTAAATGGCTGACAACCTCAACGATTCCCATAACCGATAATTCATCGGCAGGGAAAAGAATTCTGCACCCTGCCGCACACATCTTATCACCACCGACACCAAAAAAACTCAGCTGCGGATGGTGTTCTGCTGCAGCCTGGATGAGATGACTACCATGCAGATCACCAGAGGCTTCCCCTGCAACAATCATCACCTTGCGAGACTTGTCAGGACTGGTTGATGACATAAAATTCTCACGCCAAAAAAACAAAAGGCGAGAACCATACGGATCTCGCAACTTTTGTTACCGATAAAGTTGAAAACTATCGCTAACGTGCCAAACCACGCTCACTTTTTTTCAAAAAATCGAGGTAAGTTGCAACTTCTTTTCTTGATCCATCAAACCGCTCTTTTATCTGGGCAACAGCTTCATCCAGATTGAGATTTGAACGGAATACCAACTTATAAATACCTTTAATATTGCTCAATTCCTCGGGGCCAAAGCCACGTCGCTTTAATCCGGTCAGGTTCAATCCCACAATTTTCGCCCGATCACCCTGGACGATCGAATAGGGAGCAATATCCTGGCCGATCATAGAACCACCACTCGCCATCACATGGCAACCAATCCTGGTAAACTGATGAACAGCACTCAAACCACCAAGTATCGCATAATCACCCACCTCAACATGCCCGGCCAGAGTAGCGGCATTGGCCATGACAACATGATCATTCACAATACAATCGTGCGCAACATGAGCATAAGCCATAAGCAAGTTATCATTTCCTACAGTCGTTATCCCGCCGCCACCCTCAGTTCCCAGGTGGATTGTCACAAACTCACGGATTCGGTTACGGGCGCCGATTTTCAGATAGGAAACCTCCCCGGAAAATTTCATATCCTGGGGAATCGCTCCAATCGAAGTAAACTGAAAAATCTGGTTATCACAACCAATTTCAGTCCGTCCTTCGATAACGGCATGAGGTCCTACAGTTGTTCCAGCCCCAATTTTGACGTACTCCCCGATAACGGCATAGGGACCAACCGTTACAGATGAGTCAAGTTCCGCCCCCGGAGCAATGATTGCTGTTGAATGAATCATAATATATCCATGTTACTTATCTGCAAACGTGGCTTTCAAATTTGCTTGAGCAACCAAAGTTTCGCCAACGTATGCCTTACCACTGAATTGATAAATTCCACGCCGCTTTGAGAGTAACTCCAGTTCCAACCGCAGAACATCACCGGGAAGGACGGGTTTGCGAAAGCGAGCTTTATCAATACTGGCAAAATAAGTAACACGATCATCACCAATACTATCGATAGCCGAGGCATAGGCGCCACCAACCTGCGCCATTGCTTCAATAATCAGAACTCCCGGCATGATTGGATGATCAGGAAAGTGCCCCTGAAAAAAAGGTTCGTTGATCGTCACATTTTTATAACCGAAGACCTTGACTCCCTCCTCTACTTCTTCCAATCGGTCAACCAAAAGAAAAGGGTAGCGGTGTGGTAAAACTTTCATAATTTGCTGGATATTCATGACTAGCATATTAATTCTCCTTTAACAGCGTCTCAAGTTCCTCCAGACGATTTTTTATTTGTTTCATTTCTTTACGCATTTCCGGCAGCTTGGACAAGGTCATGGTTGCTCGAAGCCATTGTTTATGAGGCATCAGGGGCAGTCCTGACAAGGTTTGATTTGCGGCCACATCTCGAGTTGCCGCCCCTCTGCTACCGATCATGACATTGTCGCCAACTTTCAAATGGCCGGCCGTTGCGGCCTGGCCACCAAAGGTGCAGTGGTTACCAATTATGGTGCTACCTGAGATGCCAGTTTGTGCAACCAGAATGCAATCTTCGCCGATATTCACATTATGACCAATTTGAATTAAATTATCGAGTTTTGTACCACGGCAAATCCGGGTTTCACCAAGGGCAGCGCGATCAACACAAC
>JAOZMV010000184.1 GCA_029934095.1 Desulfuromusa sp.
TGCGGGTACTCCATAAAGCGTTTGGTCTGGATCTCCCTGAGATCGAAGAAAAATTCTGAATCAACTGACCGACAGGGGATCTATTTTTCCAGTGTTCCCCTAATATCTGTTCTTTAATTATAAAAGTTTTCTCAGCACCCCCGGCCTTACCCGAGGGGTGCTGTTTTAATTGAGCTTTATGGTTTAATTGTTGGACAGAATACGCAGCATCCGGCGCAGAGGTTCAGCCGCCCCCCAGAGGAGTTGATCGCCACAGGTAAAAACCGAGAGATACTCCGGACCCATGTGCATTTTACGCACCCGGCCAACAGGAATTTCCAAGGTTCCGGAAACTGCAGCAGGGGTCAATTGTTCCAACGTGTCAGCTTTGTTATTTGGAATTAACTTAGCCCACTGATTTCCCTCTGCAATCAGTGCTTCAATCTCCTCAATCGGCAGATCTTTATTCAGTTTGATTGTCAGAGCCTGACTGTGGCAACGCATGGAGCCAATACGAACACAGATTCCGTCAATCGGGATCGGGGTCTGATTGTCGAGAATCTTGTTAGTTTCAGCAATCCCTTTCCACTCTTCCCGACTTTGACCATCTTCCACTTCGCGATCAATCCAGGGGAGAACGCTCCCGGCCAGAGGAAATCCGAACTCAGCTTTTGGGAATTCATCACTGCGCAGGGTTGCGGTCACTTTTTTATCGATCTCCAGAATTGCTGATCCCGGGGTTTGTAACTCTTCAGCAACACAATCATTCAAGGTTCCCATTTGTGATAACAGTTCACGCATATTTGGTGCTCCGGCACCGGAGGCAGCCTGATAGGTCATGGAGCTGACCCATTCAACCAGCCCGGCGTTAAACAGTCCACCAATGGCCATCAACATCAAACTGACGGTGCAATTGCCACCGATAAAGTCTTTACAACCGTTCTCCAACGCAGCATCAATGACATCACGGTTAATGGGATCAAGAATAATGACGGTATTATCCTCCATCCGCAGCGTAGAAGCAGCATCGATCCAGTAGCCATCCCAGCCGCTGTCACGGAGCTTGGAATGAACAGCTTTGGTATAATCTCCACCCTGACAGGTGATGATGACATCCTGCTCAGCCAGCTTGGTAGTATCATTTGCATCTTCCAGCGTTCCCGGCCCCTGGCCAAAATCGGGAGCGGCCTGACCTGCCTGAGAGGTTGAGAAAAAAACCGGCTTGACTCCGGCAAGGTCATCTTCTTCAAGCATCCGTTGCATCAGCACGGAACCGACCATGCCACGCCAACCAACTAATCCAACTTTCATAATCTTTCTCCATGTTGACGGGGGGATAAAAAGTACTTATGCTTCGATTGGTTAGATGAGTTAATCTGACCAGATTCAGCAGGGGATCATAGCAGTATTTAGTAGGTATGTGGTAATATTTTTTGCGCTACATGTAATTTTAAAGGGGCCTATGTCTAATTTTGAAACACTTTTGCCGTTAGGTAAGGATACAACTTATACAACTGAGTATGATCCGCAATTACTCTGTTCCTTTCCACGTCAGGTCAAGCGGGATGTGATCGGCATAACCGGAGAACCCCCTTTTGGCGGGTACGATATCTGGAATGCTTTTGAGCTCTCCTGGCTCAACCCGAAAGGGAAGCCGGTGGTCGCCATGGGGGAATTTCATATCCCTTGTGAATCTCCCAACCTGATTGAGTCAAAATCCTTCAAACTCTATCTGAATTCTTTTAACCAGACCCGGTTGAGTGATTTTGATCAGGTTGAAGAACGGATGGTTGCAGATCTGTCTGCAGTTGCCGGGGCAAAAGTTCGTGTCCGCTTGCTCGACAGCGATCAATTCATCACTGAGCAGATTCAAGGTTTTCCGGGGAAGTGTATTGATGATCTGGATATTGAAGTCGATGAGTATTCTCTCGACCCGTCTTTACTGGAAAGCTCTACCGATCCGCAGCAGCAGGTGGAGGAGGAGTTGCACAGTCATCTGCTGAAAAGTAACTGTCTGGTGACCAATCAACCCGATTGGGGGAGTGTGCTGATCCGTTATCGTGGTAGCAGAATTGACCCTGAAGCATTACTGCGCTACCTGATTTCATTCCGCCAGCATAATGAGTTTCATGAGCAGTGTGTCGAGCGGATTTTTGTTGATCTGATGCGCTATTGTCAGCCCGAAAAACTGACTGTTTACGCCCGTTATACCCGCCGGGGTGGTTTGGATATCAACCCTTTCCGTTCCAATTTTGAAACTCACATAGCTAATTTACGTCTGGCAAGACAGTAAAACTACGAAGGGGACAGGATTGTTTTCGCTCTTTTTGCGAAAACCATTCTGTCCCCATCTGCTATATTTTGGAGATGTGACCCTCCTGGTACTCTGTATATCTTAAACTATCGCAATATTGCGCTGGAATTTTGCGGGTCAACAATGCGTGATTTTCGCTGCATAGCCAGAGCTATACAGCGGAAGTCACAACGCAGTTGACGCTCAAAAGAACAAGCAAGATGCGAAGGTTTAGGGTCTACAGAGTACTTAGTACTATGCTCCCCACCGGGAAATAATATGGAATTTCTCTTCATCATCCAACCAGTTGGCATTAATAATTCGCCCTTCGCTTTCCCAGGTTTTCAGTGAGATAAAGCCAAAAATAATCAGAGTAAAAATAATTCCCAAACCGATCAATAAAATGTAGGTCATAAGCGCCTCCCTTGAAAGTACGTTGTATCGTGGGTTGAATATTAGACCTGCATATTGTATAAGTATAATCATTCTTTTTAAAGTATAGGATAAGTTATAATTATGCTTCCAGATTTCAACCGCCTCAAGGTCTTTTATCATATCTATGCGTTAAACAGCATTGTCGCTGCAGCAAACAGGTTACACTTGTCGCAACCCGCTATCAGTCAACAGCTGCAGAAGTTGGAAGCAGAGCTGAAGATCCCCCTGTTTACCCGGCTGCATAAAAAACTGGTACCGACTGCAGCAGGAGAGCGGCTATTCACACTTGTTGAACCCTTTGTTGACAAGCTACAGAATGAGATTCCCTATATCCGTCAACCGATGGATCGACCATCAGGTTTGCTGCGCATCGGTGCTCCCAGAGAGTTCGGGAAAGAATATCTGCCGAAGTTCTGTAGTTCATTTCGGCAACAATATCCAGACGTGACTTTCAACCTGAGATTTGAAGAGTCCGTACCATTGCTGGATGGGGTAAGGGATGGTGCTCTGGACTACGCATTGGTTGATGTTTTTTTAAATCAGGGGGAATTTCTGGACAACTCGAATATCTTCAGTGTTGACCCGTTGATCAAGGAAGAGTTAATTCTGGTCTGTTCACAATCCTACTATAAAAAAGAGATTTGTGGTGATCACTCCTTCCGGAATCTGGTCAAAAAAGACTTCATTACCGACGATGATGAGCATAATGTTCTGATTCAATGGTTCAAGCACCATTTTCGCAAGACGGCTGAAAATCTCAATATTGTCATGACACTCGATAGTCATGAGGCGCTGATTTCGGGTATCAAGTTGGGAATGGGCCTGGGGGTTGCGTCGGCACACCTGGTATGGCAGGAAGTTCAGCAAGGTAAAGTGATACCCATTGCAATCGCCAGGGAGAATATGGTTTGTATGATTTCACTGGTACAATTACAAGATAAAGTTCCAACCCTGACTGAAAAAACATTCCGTGATTTCATGATAGTGGGCACGCAAAAAGCTGAAGTGCTGGAATGGTTTCAGTGTGCTGTCCCTTGAACCATAACAACACTG
>JAOZMV010000185.1 GCA_029934095.1 Desulfuromusa sp.
GCCAAGGGTTGCCGAAGGGAGTATCACCTGCTCAAAAGGGATCACCTGATAATCAGCCACCGGCAATTCAGTACTTGCAAGGCCGTTTAAACGCACCGCAACCTGTTCACAGGTTGTGGCTGAAAACAGATCGGCGGCGTCTTCCTGTCCCACCACGGCAACAAATTTAAAACTGTCGGTGGAAACAATATCACCCAGTTTTTTACCCCGTTCCAGCCAACTGTCAATCCGTTGCTCAAGCTCTGGAGCGACCCAGATTCCTGCTGTCTCAGCAGTGACCAACAGAGCTTGATGGCGGCGTTGCAACTCCGCCAGGCGACTATCGAGTGCTTGCAGGCGACGCTTCAGAGTGATCCGGGTTGCATCACCCTGAAACGCGGCGCTCTGCTGTTGCAGATAGACGATTTCATCCCGCTGGGCATGAGTCAGTTTGATTTCAATCTCGAGTTCCGGGTTGACCAGCTGTAACAGGGGTTGACCGGTCACCACCGGTGAACCATCGTCGTGTAAAATTTGGCTCAGTTGTCCGGCGGTTTGACTGGTTACCAGAATATGACTCTGTGCCTCAATAATTCCGGGAGCGCGGAAGCGGTTCGGCAGCGGAACCATGCCGAATAAAAAGATCGCAACCAGACTCAGGGACAAGGTGCAGAAAATCGCGCGGGATCGCACCCGGGTTAATTCAGGGCTGATCAGCAGATAGCTGATAAAACGTCCAATCGGTACAATGCCCCAGATCAGCAGGCAAAAAACAGCCATCAATAACCCCAGCAACAGGAACCGATCGGCAACAAAGAAAATAATTCCAGCGTAGATAATGAACCGGTAGGCGCCGCTGAGAAGGCCATAAATACTCAGCCAGCAGGCTTCTTTATGATTGTCAGTCGGGCTGCTGGATTGCTGCAGGCCAAACAGGTAGCGGCGTGCCAGATGCTTTAAGTGTTCCTGCGAACGTGATTGCAGGTTGGGAATATCGAGGAGGTCGGAAAGAATATAATAACCATCATAGCGTAACAGTGGGTTGGCATTGAACAGCAGGGTGGAAACAGATGCCACAATCAGCATGTTGAGTGACAAGCTGTGGATTGTCCCCGGTCCGGTATTGGCCCAGATCAGTGCCGCAGTGGCGGCGGCAAAAAACTCAAAAAACATCCCTGCGCTGGCGACCAGAATCCGTTCACGGCGCTGGCGGAATGACCAGCTGGAGGTCGCATCCATATAGGGCAACGGGGCAAACACAATCAACATGAGACCGATGGTATGCACCTCGCCACCAAAGCGTTTACAGACCAGGGTGTGTCCCAGTTCATGCAGTGTTTTGACCAGCGCCAAACCGAAATAAAGGAGCAGCAGGTTGCTGATGGAAAGGAGGTTTCCCGCCTCGCTGATCAGTTGTGGCAGTTGCTCAACGACGGTTTTTCCTGCCAACAGCAGCAGAATCAGCCAGACACCAAAGGCCACCCGGCTGGTGAGTAACTGCACCAGAAGTGGATGGCGGGTCAGCCAGGGATCGGGATCAAATAGCGGAATCCGAAAAAACATCAGGCTCGACAATTTACTGCGTTGTTCTTTTTGTTGCCGTTGCCGATAGCGTTCAAAGAGCTTTTGACTGTCAACCGGCAATTCACAGAAGAGCAGGTTGGCATGATAAAGCTGGGCTAACAGACGAATCACCTCATCTTGCCCCGGTGCTGTTTCTGGATTGTGCTCCAGACTGCTTTGCCAGACTTCGGCAACACTTTGTGCCGGGTTTAAGCGCGAGATAAAAGTGTAGGCCGGTTTTTCCAGACGGAAGAAATGATTATTGAAAGGGTCCTGCAGTACATACCAGTGCTTGCCCCGGAACAGTTGTTTGCGGACTGTCACTGTAGAACGCAAAGTGACCCGCAGTTCGGCAACGCGGTGCCACGATTCACTGAATGTTTTGCCGATGCCATGTTTCATTTATTCAGCCTTTACCACCAGATCAGCAAACGTAGGAAGTTCACCGTGCGGTGGCTGAAGATCCAGAGTAAAGGGCGTTCACCGACCGCGATTTTGGCGATACCGCTCATCCCCGGACGCCACCAGCTTTCTGCCGTGGTGAAAATTTCACTGCGGACAAAAAAGATATTCCCGGACTCTTCAGCGCTGGCCAGTGGATCAATTTGTTGAATTTGCAGCGGATATTTATGTCGTGGTTGGCTGACAAAGGCCATCTCTCCAGTTTGTCCGGCAGACAGTTCCTGAATATCCTGTTCAGTCACGCGGATTTCTACATAGAGTTTTTCGTGGCGTGCCACTTTGAACAATACATCCCCTTTGTCCACCGGGGTGCCGAGCCGTTCGGAAAAATCACCTTCAACCACAATACCGTCAATCGGTGAGCGCAACTGGGCACGATTCAAGCGATGTTGGATCAGTTCCAGTTGCGCCTGCGCCTGCTCTGCCTGCGCCTGGGCTATTTTCATCTCAATCAAAGCATTCTTTGCCCGCGCTTTTTCCGCTTCACGCAGATACCGAACCCGATTTGTCACTGCCTCTGCTTCCTCAAGTAACAGATCACTGTTATCGAGAGTCAACAGGGGGTTCCCCTTCTCAACTCGCTGCCCGATATCAGCTTGCACCTGATCAATATAACCGGGAAACGGGGCGGTAATCTGGCGAACATCTTTACTGCGCAGGATAAAGGGGGCTTCGATGCGGTAGGGGAGTTTCACCAGAACAGAACTCAACAACAGTCCGAAAATAAGCAATCCCGTCAGTTTGATCAGCGTCTTTTCCGGGCCGAGCAGGGTGGTAAAGGTTGCTTTTAAGCTCTCTTTCAACTTTGCTCCCAGCCAGCGATCCGCTTTTTTCAGAACTGCCAGACGGGATGAAATCTGGTCGCAGAGGATTCTCAAACTGCGGACTTCTACTTCACTGAAGGGAGTCTGGTCTCTTTCACAGCTTAAAACCCCGACAACCTGCCCGGCAGCACGCAACGGCAGTGAAAGCAACTGGCCAACCTGCTGGTCTTTAGCGTAACTGACGTGGTCACGGTTGATCGGACCATCGGCAAGAACGGCAGGAAAGAAGATTTCTTCATCCTGATCGGAAGCCTCTTCCATGGCAGCTTCAAGCTGATTGACAATCTCCATTTTTGGCTCAAATTGCTCCATATGGCTGATGCTCTGGAGGCGGATATAGCCATCGACCTGCCAACCGAGACTGACTCGGCTGCAGTGAAAACGGGAGACGGTTTCGTTAACCACCGTCATCGCGGCAGCAATAAATTTTTCCTGTTGGTTCAACAGCAGCAGCAGTTCCAGTGTTTGGGTCAGATCGGCTCGTTTGCCGAGCTCTTCAATCCCAGCTCTGGTTTGTTGATAAACAGCAGGTGTATCTGCCAGCAACTGCAGTTGGCGCAAGTGATAATTCAATTGTTCAGCGGTTGTGTTCTGGACTTCAAAAATAATGACCTGTGGCTGCTCTGTGGTTTGTCCTGCCACCGCCAGGCCAATCAAGATGGGTTGTGCCGGGTTGCTGCTGCGTAAAACAGCATGACCCTGCTGCAGAGAGTTGTCAGCCAGTTGGCGCAGTGACTCAGAGAGGGGTGAATTCTGGTTAGTTGGTTGCGTTGTCGGCCATTGCAGTTGCTGTTCCCAGGAACTCTTTCTGATTAACAGAACAGAGCTTTCGGCCTGGACCTGCTGACTGGCAAAAGCCAGAAAGGCCGGCCAGAATTGTGCCGGATGTCCGGGAAAAGAGTGGAGCTCTTTGATTGAGTTTATATCGG
>JAOZMV010000186.1 GCA_029934095.1 Desulfuromusa sp.
ACAGTTTTTAGCTCGTTTGCAGGCTCATAGCCATAGCTATGGGGCAAAAAGGAGTCGAAATATGGGCCAAACAACCGGATTTGCAGTCGGCTCATGGATAGTCCGACAAACTCCTAAATATATCAAAAGCTCAAAAAAAGCTATAACTTCGCGATATTATCCAGAAACCCACGAAAAATATTTTCCACCGTTGCAATCGAGCTGTTCAAACGATGGTCTCCATCAATCAGGTGGAGGCTACAATTTTTCTGTTGCGCAAATCTGATTGAATTCTCAGGGGGGATAACATCATCTGACCAGCCGTGAACAATTTCCATGAAGGGATAATCAGAAGAAAATTCCTCCATTTTATAGCCCGGGAGATACAGAGCCGGAGCGAGAAGAAACAGCCCCGTTACCGCAATCTGTTCAGCAGCAACCAGAGAGACATAGCCCCCCATACTCGACCCAACCAGGACAGTGGTTCCATCGCTGTTTCCCTGCAACCTGGATAGTAAACGCTCAACCCGAAGGTCCGGATCGGTCAGCCCGGTATAGTCAACACTGTCAACCTGATAGCCATATTCTTTCGCGACTGCGGCAAGACGTTTTATCTTACGGCCCCAGGGACCACTCTCTTTTCCATGTGAAAACCAGATATTCATAAAATCATCTTCCCGTGCTTGCACTTAATTATCAGTGATTCCAACTCAAATAACACCATGGTCGTACCACAATACAATATCTAAATCATGAAATCATATATCCAAGTCTCCTCTTAACTCTTATATTTAAAGCTGGCGAAATTAGTCTCTATTGATTATGGTGGCCAATCGCAAACCAACTCAAGGAATAGATCATGTCAGAAGAAAAATCACCCTGGATGTGCCACGTTTGTCATCACTATTCTACAATTGGTGAAGGGATCGTCTGCGACGAGTGTTACATGTTGACCTGTAATGAGCACATCACAACAGCCACTGTATTAAATAATGAATCGGGACTGTATGAACTGAAAAAAATCTGTGTTGAATGTCAGTTTAAAAAATCCTTGCATCAATAAAGTCCATTCTGGAAAAAATTATGGGAAGCTCAAACCATCGTCTAGTTTATTCTGATGAAACAGGATCGACCTGCCCCAAGTGTGGTCAGCCACTGAAAAAATGTCAATGTGACAGCAAGCACTCTAACAGTCCAAAGGGTGATGGTATTATCCGTATCCAGAGGGAAACCAAGGGACGCAAAGGTAAAGGGGTGACTCTGATCACCGGTATCCCGCTGATTGGAGATGAACTGAAATCACTGGCAAAAATACTGAAGCAGAAATGTGGCACCGGTGGGACAATCAAAAACGGTGTGGTTGAGATTCAGGGGGATCACCGTGATTTAATCTTAAATCTGCTGGAAGATAAAGGTTGGAAAGTTAAAAAAGCCGGGGGTTAAACGATCCGAACCGGCGCAAACCCTCCCCCCTCAGTTCTTAAATTTGTCACCTGACCTTGATACAACCTGGCTCCCACCCCGATGAGATGATTGCGGTAAACAAACAGTCGCAAATCCATCTTAAACTCCTCGCCCGTTTCAGAGGTTTCAACTGATGGAGCCACCACTTCCTGAACCAATGTTGTTTCCGGATCCAGATCGGCAAAACGCTTCCTGGTAATACCCCTCCCCATCAACACACCACGACTGGCAAATCTGGTGACCGGCTTAAAAATGAGCTTTTTACGTCGAGACCAGATATCATCCCGATCCTGCTCCGCTAACAAGAAACTGGGCGGCACCATTTTCAGCAACAACTGTTTATCCGGAACAGATAATTCCAGTTCACCCACAGCTGCAGGGTCAGACCAGAGCACCATCCGCCGCTTGTCAGCTAACAATCCATAGGCAAAAGGGTTGGGAGAGAGGCAGACTTGACCGGCCAGATATGCCGCTTTCAATTCTGACATCAGAGCTGTTTCAAGGTAAAAATCACAGTGTCGATTGTAGATAAGATCAACTTTTTCACCACGCGAATAAACTCCATCCGAGCGCACCTGAAGTTCTTTGACAGCAGCGACATGAGCATCGATTCCATGTTGGCACAACCAATCACAGCAGCCAACCATTTCAGGCAGGAGCGGCTGCTGCTCGATATCTTCATCACCCACGACAACTCTCTTTAAAGGTCGATTTCCCCCAGAAAAGTCGTGCCATTCCTGCAGATAGCTTTGCAGCAAACGCTGCTGAAATCGTTTTGAAAGGTAGAGAGGCGATGCCTTGCCGGCCAGTTGTTCACTCAACCAGGCAATATAACCGCCACCCGCATTGGTATTAACCTCAATCAACCGTGGTCCATTGGCAGTTAAATGAAAATCATATCCCATCATCAATGCGGCGTGACCGGGATCAAACTGTGCAATATCGGGAAGGAGCGGTAACACCTGAGCACGATATCCAGCCGATTGGCTCAAGCGGAACAGTAGACGCACCAACCGCAACATCTGGCATAGATCTCGATATGGCAAATGGGCAATTAAACGGCTGATGGGGAGTTTTGTATCGACAGTCATCATATACCTTTAAAAAGAATTGATGCGACGGATAAAGGATTTAAGCAAACCGTAGCTGCGCCGATTAAACTCAACCATTAACCGTGGAAGATGGTTTAAATCGGGCTGGTCATCTTCCTCAGGCAGAGGAGAGCTTAAACTCATTTTTCCACCTGGAATCAGAATTTTCCCAAATTCACTGGATAAAGTCTGCAGGTGATCAGAATCAAGCACCTTATTCAAACGGATAACCATCTTATTTTTAACAAACCGCATCGAATGGTAGTTGCGGTAGAAATCATCAATAATCTGGACTGCTTCAACTGGATCCTTGGTCATACTGAACAAGGCAAAATCCTCGCCGGAAATCAATCCCCTTTTCAACAAACTGTCTTTGAGAAACGCCAACCAGTCTTCCCAGTAACCACCATCATCATCAATCATCACCAGCGGGATCGGTGGATTTTTACCGGTCTGGATCAGAGTCATTATCTCCATCGCCTCATCAAGGGTACCGAACCCACCGGGAAACATGACCACGGCATCGGCCTCTTTAAGAAAAGCGACCTTACGATTGAAAAAATATTTGTAAGTGATAGATTTTTCATCCTGGTCCATCACCGGATTGGTGTCCTGCTCAAACGGCAGGCGGATATTGACCGCAAAAGAGTTTTCAACCCCGGCCCCCTCATTCCCAGCCTGCATAATTCCAGGGCCACCCCCGGTAATCACCATATAGTTCTGCTCAGCCAGTAATCGAGTAAACTCTACACAAGTTTTATAAATTGGTTCATCTGATGTCGTTCTGGCACTGCCAAAAACAGTGACTTTTTTACGCTGCCGATAGGGAGAAAAAACTTTATTGGTGTAGCGCATCTCCTTCATCGTCATACTCATAAGTTTCTGATCTGCCAGATAATCATTTTCCTGACCAGATTTTAATGCCCCAACAATCATTTCACGAATCGTTTCAGGATGATAAACCTCGGCCTTACGCATCAGCAATTCAATAATTTCATCGATCTCACCGTTACAGCGGTCAAAACTCAATGGCATTGCAAGCTCCTCCTGTCAATCATTTGTAAAGCGCTGCCATCTCCATAAAAAACGGCAGTACGATACAATATCATACTGCCGGATAAAAAATGGCCAAAGAAGTTCGTAAGCCGGGTTCTGTTCCCCGCTGAGGTTACCCGCAGCAGGGCGATGATCATTCATCTAGGACCGTCGTTGCCAACGG
>JAOZMV010000187.1:0-3194 GCA_029934095.1 Desulfuromusa sp.
GAGTCACCATGCCTCATTTTATAATAGATTGCTCAGAAGGTATTTTGAAATTTCATTCTGAGGATGAGATCATCGAACAAGTTCATGTCTCAGCTGTTTCTACTGAACTGTTTAATAAAAATGATGTAAAAGTAAGGGTTAATATTTTCAAAAACTATTCCACTGGCGACAAAAAAGAAGATTTTATCCATGTCTTTGCAAATATAATGCAAGGTCGAAGTATTGAACAAAAACTGAATTTATCCCAAACGATAGTTAGAAATTTGACTTTCATGTTTCCTTTAGTACCAAATATTGGAACCAATGTCATAGAGTTTGAAAAAACAACTTATTTCAATCGAAATATGCTTGATCCAACATATAAATTTTCAATGCCATAAGGTATATACATCATTCTCTTTTAAAATCGTCCCAATCCAACATCTGAACCGCCGCATGAATTGAGCCTGTCAGTGTGGAAAGTCAAATCGGCCTGGCTTTGCCCCTGTATGGATACCATTCTTGATCACGGTTTCACCATTGACTATGACTCTGACTATTCCTGTCGGAAAGTGCTCTGGAGACTGGTATGTAGCCCGGTCGGTGATAGTCTCGGGGTCAAACAGTACAGCATCGGCCTGGTATCCTTTTTTGATAAGTCCTGCGTGAGTAAGATTGAGACGTTGCGCGGTCAGTCCCGTCATCTTGTGAATGGCTTCCTCAAGGGTCAAAACCTTCAGTTCCCGGACAAACCGACGGATCACCCTGGGGAAAGCACCGTAAAGCCTGGGATGGGGTTTGCCTGTGGTAAAGCTACTGTCTGATCCCACCATTGCAAAGGGGAGCTTGAGAAATGTGGCCAGATTCTCTTCGTTCATGGTCTCAGAGATGATTTTGACCCCGTTGCCGCCCTGCTCTATGAGATCGAGGATGAGATCAAATGGATCAACTTTCTTTCCCTTTGCTATCTGGGCGACGGTTCTCCCCTCAATATCGTTCTGTCTGTCGAAATCGAAGCGAGAGATGGTAATCTTTTCCCAGCCGGCATTGTGATACATGTTTTCCCAACTGGGAATTCCATATTTAATATCGTGGATTATTTTTCCTCTTAGTGCAGCATCATGCATCCGTAGAATCAGCTTTTCCACTCCACCCTCAATGGCCCAAGGTGGAACTAATGCAGTTAACGAGGTTCCGGATGAGGTATAGGGGTAGACATCACAGGTCACGTCAATGCCCCGATTTCTGGCATCCAGAAATTTTTTGATGACCTGGTCGACAAGTCCCCAGTTTTTGTGCCCCGTTATCTTGAGATGGGAAATTTGAACCGGAACCCCAGACTGTTCGCCGATGGTAATGGCCTCATCAATGGCAGCCAGAATCTCTTCCGCCTCATTGCGCATGTGAGACGCATAAAATCCCCCCTTTTTTGCTACTACACGGCAGAGTTCGACCAACTCAGGGATCTTGGCAAATATACCCGGTGCATAGATCAGACCTGTGGACATACCCAATGCGCCATGAACCATGGCTTCATCCATCAGGGATTTCATCTTTTCCATCTGTCGCTTATCCGGAATATTTTCTGAAAATCCCATGGCTGCCATGCGCAGCGTTCCATGGCCGATTAGCCCCATTAAATTATTGGACAGTCCAATTTTTTCGAGTAACTTTCTGTAACTATTGAGTGAAAATTTACCCATGGAATCTGTATGCTCATCCAGGTTGATCAGATTGCCCTGGAAGTCGACATCATCTGCTTTAGAGATCGTAGGGGAGAGAGAGAGCCCGCAATTTCCGATAACCTCGCGGGTTACGCCCTGCTGCAGTTTAATTTCGGAAAGGGCATCCATCTTCCAGAAATCATCTGAGTGGGTGTGGATATCGATGAAGCCGGGCGCTAGAACCAGCCCATTGCCGTCGATCGTTTCCCTTGCCTCTGCTGTTTCAAATGAGGGTTCGATGGCAGCGAATTTTTCATTTTTTATGCCGACATCTCCTGTCCATCCCGGTGCTCCGGTTCCATCAATGATTGTTGCTTGTTTTATGATCAGATCATACATGTTATAGTCCCAAGAGTTTAAAATCTGCGTGTTTCAGCGATTGATAACACTATTTGATTTAACTTGACCGACATTAATGCCCTTGTTAATGTGTGCATTGATGTGTGCATAAATTTCTATCATATTGTAAAGGAGAAAGGCAATAGATCGATGAAAAAAGAAAATCTCGAAGAATTCTCCTATAATGCAGTCCTAGAATTGGTTCTGAGTAATCATTTTCAACCCGGTGAATTTCTGTTGGAAACCGAGATAACCACCCTCCTGAATCTTAAAAGTAGAACGCCGGTACACCATGCACTGGGGCAACTTGTCGCAATGGGATTTCTGGATCGGAAAAACAAAAAAGGGTGCTTCATTCCTTTGCCGACTCCTGAAGATGCGGAACAGGTTTATATAGTACGTGAAAATATCGAATCTCAATCTGCAATGGCTGCGGCACTTCATGCCTCAGATGAAGAAATCAGAGAGCTTGAACTGATCATAGAAAAAGAACCGGATATCAGAAAATCTGAAGATGTTGTTGCCTACTCGTCGATCAATGAAAATTTCCATTCCTGTATTGCCAAAATTTCCAGGAACAGGTACCTCCAACAATTTTCCAAACAAATTTTCTGGAGATCAAACCTTTATGTCTTCTTCTTTCAGTACAAATTCAAGCTTGGAAAAAAAGGTGAGTTGCAGAAAGATTCACCACTGCAACATATAAAAATTTTAGAAGCGATTAAAAACAGAAACCCTGAAACAGCCGGCAGGCTAATGGCTGAGCATGTTCGTTGTACTTATAACAGTATTTGGGGATAATTCCCTAAATGAACCCCCCCAAAAAAAGGAGGAGATTAAGACCCTGATGTCCTGTTTTCACCCTCTCGATCGTTGACTTGTACAGCGATTATCATTGAATCTAAACATTTAGAATGGAGGAAGCACTCAATGAAACTTTCAACATTAATCACATCGATTGTAGCATTTGCGGTAATGGTAGCTCCAGCTGCCGCTGCAACGAGCAAGACCCTGGATCTTGTTAAAAAACGTGGCAATTTGCGCTGTCAGGTCGGCACTCCTTCAGGTGGCTTTTATAATCTCGATGCCGACGGCAACTGGTATGGCATTGATGTGGCAGTATGTCAGGCTGTAGCGGCGGCGATCTTTGGA
>JAOZMV010000187.1:3204-3735 GCA_029934095.1 Desulfuromusa sp.
GGAAGTCCAATCTGTCAGTAGTCAGGCACGCTTTACCGCTCTGGCTAATGGAGAATCTGACCTTTTATGCCGCACAGCGACCTGGACAATGTCACGTGACACCCAGCTCGGTTTGGACTTTCTAACACCTAATTTTTATGATGGCCAGGGATTTACCGTTCTCAAGGAGACTGGCATCACCAGTGCGCTTCAACTGAAGGGTGCGAAGGTGTGCGTGACGTCCGGCACGACCAGCGAACTGAACCTGACAGATTTCAGTCGGCAACATAATCTCAATATCGACATTGTCACATTCGAGGACTGGAATGTCCGAGACGACACATATCTTAAGGGTGGATGTGATGCGGTAACGGGAGATAAATCATCAATGGCCGCGAATATTGTTTCATTTCCGGTTCCTGCCAATCATCTCATTTTACCTGAAACTATTTCCAAAGAACCTCTGGGTCCTGCAGTGAGACATGGGGACAGCCAGTGGGCCGATATTGTCAGATGGTCTGTATTTGCCATGATCAACGCCGAAGAACTAGG
>JAOZMV010000188.1 GCA_029934095.1 Desulfuromusa sp.
CCAGATTGTTATCGAACAGTCCCAATAGACCGGCTACACCGACAACCCAGGAGCCTGTACCGTAGATAAAGCGGAGCTTGAACCGCTTATCGGACATATAATAGACGTTATAAAAGGTGCGCCAGTCTTTTTCACTGAGATCATATTTGATTTTGATTGATTGGCTCATGGTTATTTATCCCCGGAAAATGGTCATAAGGTGAATGATTTATTTACCTTATTGGCAGGAGTTGGTCAAATTAATTTGCGTACAGGTAGATCAGGAAGCTTGCTTATGTCCCTGTTCGACCAAGGTCGCGGGGTTGCGCCCCCGCTCGACGCCTGACTCTTTTGTCGTGCCACAAAAGAGTCAGCAGAAAAGGGCACCCGACCTCCTTGCCTGCCATCGCCTGCGGCAAAGGCAGGTTCCCTTCATTCAACAGCGGATTTGGGGAGCAGAAAAAACTCGGCTGACGCCTCAAACATTTTCCGCTCTTATCCCAAATCAGCTGTTTCATTTCGGCTGCGTCACACGGGACAGGGTGATTCAAAAACACAGTCCAACCCTAAATATGTTTGAGTATGCGCAACAATGTACGTGTTCCCGGAAGACTATTTCTTTTGAAATAAATTGCTCAGTTTCAGCAAAATTCCCTGTTTCGTCATCAAAGCTCCATGCGGACAGAGTTCCTGACAGCAGAAACAGCGGATACACTGGTCGTAATCGATATGTAGTCGATTGTTTTCAATTTTCATCGCTGCGGGTGGGCAGTGGGTGACACAATCGTTGCAGAGGCGGCAGAGGTTGTGGTCGGGTTCGGGGCGGGCGGTCAAGGAGTGTCTCAGCAGGTGTTTCAATCCCCCTTTGAGGCCAAAATTGACATCGGTCATTTTTGCTGGACGAAAACCGGTGATTTTCAGTGTTTCCAGGGGGACACCAAGAAGTTCCAGTTGCTTGAGATCAGTGTGGGGGCGGTTGGTTGCGATGGCCTGCTTCTGCGTCCAGACCTGTTGTGATTCCATTCCGACCAGTTCGGTCGCGACAGTATCGATAGCCTGAGGATGGCTGCCCGCCAACAATGCTCCGATCTGTACGGGATCACCACTGCCGGGGCCTTCCCCTTCCATTCCGACCACGGCATCAACAATGGTCAATGCTGGTGCCAGGGTTTCGCAGAGTTCCAGCAACATCAGGGCAAAAAAAGCTTTATCTGTCCCGGCTTGCAGATGGAGCCGAGGTTTGCGCAAACCAACCACAGCGCCGAACATATTTTTCACGCCACAGGTGAGTCCCATCATTTGGTGGGTTTTTAGTTTTGGCAGGTTGATGATCACATCGGCATCCAGAATTTCCTGGGCGACTTCAAACTGATGGAATGTTCCACCGCTCGGGTGGATAGTGACCGATGTTTCAAACGGGGAAAACTGGCAGTTGGTCTCTTCTACAACCGCAAGAATCCCACTTTTCCGGGCAACATTTTCGGGACTGCCGATGCCGGGGGAATCTCCAAGTGATACTTCACCACCAGCCTTTTGAGCCAGCTTGATCACCGCCCGGACTATTTCCGGGTGGGTTGTCACCGCTTTGTCAGGGGTCTTACCGGAGAGTAGGTTCGGTTTGATGAGAACTTTCTGCCCCGGTTTGACAAAGGCCGCCATTCCACCAAGGGGTTCCAGGAGTTTTTCGAGAGCAGCCATGGTATCGGTCGGGTTGTAAGTATCCAACCTTTGCAGGGAAACCCGGGAATCTTCTGGTTTGAGTGAAGGAGACAAAAGGATTAATCCGCCTTTTTTAAAGCCGCAATTGTTGCAGCCAGGGCCGGTTTACGGTAGAGCAGGGAGGTGTGTGCTATACCATCAAGTTCAACGGCTTCTCCCCAGGAAAGATGATTACTGGCATTTGGCAGCACCATATTGTCTTTGTTGGTGTAGATATTGGTCAAGTGGACAGCCTCTGGAATGGGTGCACCATTAAGTCTCTGGAGAAAATCAGAATCGGGAAGCAGCAGCTTCCCCAGGGGGACGGTGGAAAATGTCGCCAGTTTGGAACCATGATGGGGAGATCCGAGACAGACCAACTGATCCACTTTATCCTCTCCGCCACGAAGTTGCACATAGTTACGGGCAATGATTCCCCCCATTGAATGCCCGACCAGGTGAACTTTATTGACACCGAGCTGGTGGCGCAGTTCATCAACCTGTTTTGCCAATAGCTCGGTCAGGGTTTCTTGATTGTGCCAGGCAGAAAGGTTCATGGTGACGATATTTTTAAATCCCTGTTGCCGCAGCTGGTATTTAAACCAGAACCAGCAGGCTTGATTGATAAACAACCCGTGGAGTAACAGAATCGGGGTTTCTCCACGTTGTATCGCCTGGTTTTTTCGATTGATCAGTCCAACAGGTATTAGCATAAAGGAGATGAAATTAAAAAAAACCTCTGGAACTGCGAGTGTTATAATCAGTTTAAGGTTTTTCCAGGTAAATCTGTTGTCGACTGAGCCGGGATTGGTATTTGAATATTCGTACCAGTAGACGCTGTAGCTGAGCAAAACAGCTAACATGTTTAAAACAAGGATTGTCAAACTTGGGATGATGAACAGGAATAGCAGCAGATATGTGATCATGTGATTTTCTCCAGAAGCAGCAAAAGGTACACTCTATTTTTTGCTGCTTCTCGACAATGTTAATTTTCCCGTTTATGTTTGCATGGAGTATGGCATGCAGATGTGGAGTCGTCAATTGGCTGAAGTTACCATTCAGTCAGTAGCGCGTTGATGGAGACCCGGTGGAGAGATATTTAAAACGGTTTGAAGATCATTTAACGGTGGAACGTAATCTGTCTCCACGAACAGTTGAGGCCTACCGGCGGGATCTGCGGCAGTTTCAACGTTTTCTGCAACAGCCAGAAAACACCAGGTCAAGGGTGGCTGGGTTGGAGCAAGTTGATCTGCTGCTGTTGCGACAGTATCTTGCCCGGCTACATAAAAGCTGTGGCCGGACCAGCGTTGCCCGCAAGTTGTCGGCGATCAAAATGTTTTTCCGCTTTCTGGTGCGCGAGGGGGTGCTGAAAGATTCTCCGGTCGATTTTTTGTCGACTCCACGCCGGGAACACTATTTACCCAAAGTTCTCAGTGCCGAACAGGTGAGTCAGCTGCTGGATCAATCTCCTCCCGGGCAGCGTTTATTAATGTTGCGTGATCTGGCTCTGTTTGAGCTGACCTACTCCTGTGGCCTGCGGGTTGGGGAATTGACCAGTCTCAACGTTGGGGCGGTCAATCTGGAAAACCATCAGGTTCGGGTCCTCGGTAAGGGGGGCAAAGAGCGGATTTTGCCAATCGGTCGGCAAGCCTGCAGTGCTCTATCCAACTATCTTACTGAACGTGGAGAGCCTGAGGATAAGGCGGCACTTTTTCTTAATCAGCGTGGTGGACGGTTGACAGCGCGAAGTGTCCAGCGCAATCTGAAAAAACGGCTGTTGCAATTTAATCTGCCCACCGATGCGACCCCGCATGCGCTTAGGCACTCATTTGCGACCCATCTCCTGGATGCCGGGGCCGATCTGCGGGTTATTCAGGAATTGCTTGGACACGCATCATTATCAACCACCCAGAAGTACACCAAAGTGAGCTTTACCCACCTGACAGATGTTTATGATCAATGTCATCCTCGCAGCCGCAAAAAATAACTAAAATAGTAATTATTACTTGACAAGTCATATTTAATCATTAAGATATAGGGATAACTTAAACT
>JAOZMV010000189.1 GCA_029934095.1 Desulfuromusa sp.
TGAATTAAACGACCACCCATGCGCCCGGCAGCACCGACAATTGCTACTTTCATATTATAGTTACCCGTAGTTTTTGTAGGGGCGGGGTCTCCCCGCCCTGTTTCCCCAAATTTCTGAACAGGGGCGGGGAAACCCCGCCCCTACGCGGTCTAAATGAGATTATGTTTACGCAGCACCATCTGCAGTTTTGCCAGGGTGTCCGCTTGCATGGCAACCATCGGCAGGCGGACATCGCTGCGACATTTCCCCATCAAAGCTGCAGAAGTTTTCACCGGAACCGGGTTTGATTCGATAAACATTGCCTGGTGTACATCAAGAAGTTGCAAATGGAGTTGCCGTGCTTCATCCCAGCGCCCTTCCTGAATCGCCTGAACCATGGTTTTTACCTGCTTCGGCATGATGTTCGCCGTCACCGAAATAACCCCTTTGGCACCACAGGCCATCAGTGGCAAAGTAAGGAAATCATCACCGGAGAGAACATCAATTTTATCACCAGCCCGAGCAATTATTTCACTTGCCTGGGTGATATCACCAGAGGCCTCTTTGATTGCAACAACATTGTCAATCTCTGCCAGACGAACCGTTGTTTCTGCGACCATGTTGATACCGGTTCGACCGGGAACATTGTACAAAACCTGTGGCAGGGCAACATTTTCAGCAATGGCTTTAAAGTTCTGATAGAGCCCTTCCTGTGACGGTTTATTATAATAGGGAGCAACCAGCAGGACTCCATCTGCACCCATCTCCTTGGCATGCTGAGAGATTGCTATCGCTTCAGCAGTCGCATTGGAACCGGTACCGGCAAGAACAGGGACGCGCTTATTGACCTGCTCAATGCAGGCTTTAATCACCTGATCGTGCTCCTCATAATCCAAAGTAGCCGATTCACCCGTGGTGCCACAGGGGACAATGGCATCAGTCCCGTTCTCAATTTGAAATTCGATCAGCTGGCGGTAGTTTTCTTCATCAAAATTTCCATGGACATCAAAAGGGGTGATGATTGCTACCATAGATCCTTGAAACATGTTTTCCTCCCTGACTGTCAGTTGCCGCAACTTCCTGATTTTTTATCTGTATCTGTATCTGTCTGTTCCGTACTTGATGACGGCGTATCGACTGGCTTGACCGGCCCTTTTCTCCCACAGGCAGTAAGCAGCAACACAAAAACAAATATGAAAATAAGATATTTTATCCACATCATCGGTATTTCCCTCAACAGCGCTTATAACCCAAAAAACTGCCGATCTAAGTTAATTTCAATCGAGCCAGCTCGCGCTCAACCGCTTCCCGTGCCGTTCCACCAGTCGCCTTGCGGGCATTGACCGAAGCTTCGAGGGTAACAAAATCGTAGATATCTGCTTCGATCAACGGTGAAAACTCCTGGAATTCAGCTAAGCTCAGTTCGGGGATATCTTTCCCTGTTTCGACACAATAACGGACGGTCTTTCCTACAACCTCATGAGCCTGGCGGAAAGGGAGTCCCTTGCGAACACAGTAATCGGCAACATCGGTTGCAGTGGAAAATCCACGTGCTGCTGCAATTCGCATATTGTCGCTTTTAACTTTCATTTCCATGATCATATCGGCGAAAATCTTGAGACTTCCTTTCACCGTATCAATAGTATCAAAAAGTGGTTCTTTGTCTTCCTGCATATCTTTGTTGTAGGCCAGTGGCAACGATTTCATCAAAGTTAACAGTGAAATCAGATTGCCGTAAACCCGTCCGGTTTTACCGCGTACCAGCTCCGGGACATCGGGATTTTTCTTCTGTGGCATGATCGAACTGCCGGTGCAGAAAGAATCGGAGAGTTCGATGAAATCAAAATCGGCACTTGACCAGAGAATTAGTTCTTCCGATAACCGCGACAGGTGCATCATCAAAATGCCGGCAAAACTGCAGAACTCAATGGCAAAATCACGATCAGAAACACTGTCAATGCTGTTTCTGGTAACGCCATCAAAGCCCAGTTGTTCGGCAAGCCATTCTCGGTCGATAGGGAAGGTGGTTCCGGCTAAAGCGCCCGCACCGAGTGGCATAACATTAAATCGGACCCGAAGGTCGCGGAGTCGGCTACTGTCACGGGCAATCATTTCACGGTAGGAGAGCAGATGATGGCTGTAGAGTAATGGCTGAGCTGTCTGCAGGTGGGTGAAGCCGGGCATGATGACGTCAAGATTTTCCTCAGCCTGCTGGATCAATGAACCTTCCAGTTTTTTGAGATAGTCGAGAATCATATCGATTTCATCGCGCAGGTAGAGACGGATATCAACGGCAACTTGATCGTTGCGACTGCGACCGGTATGCAATTTACCGCCAACGGTACCGATCCTTTCGATCAGCCGCGCTTCTATATTCATATGGATATCTTCCAGGGCGACTGAGAACTCAAATTGCCCCGCTTCGATATCTTCTAGAATCCCATTCAAACCGGTGATGATCTGGTCAGCCTCTTCAACCGCAATAATTCCCTGGCGACCGAGCATTTCCGCGTAGGCCTTGGAGCCCTGGATATCATAGCGGTAAAGGCGCTGGTCGAATTCAATCGAGGCGGTAAATTCCTCGACAAATTTATCGGTCGGTTGGGTGAAACGGCCACCCCATAACTTTTGTGTCATATTCATTCCTCAAAAGTAGGTAAAAGGTTACAGGAGCAAGGATCAAGGTTAAACAAAACCTTAAACTTTGTCTTTGATCTTACCTTGCTCCTTGAACCTTGTTCCCTGAACCTTGCTCCTATTTACTTCCCGCGTTGAATTGCAGCAATCCGTAACCGCAGAGCACTCAGTTTAATAAACCCTTCGGCATCGGCCTGATTATAGACGTCGTCCGCTTCAAAGGTCGCAAAATCGACATTGAACAAACTGTCAGTTGCTGAATCACGACCGACCACACGGCAGTGCCCTTTGTACAGCTTGATCCGGGCTTTACCATTGACAGTTTTTTGCGTTTCGTCAATCAGTGCCTGCAACGCGATCCGCTCCGGAGCAAACCAGTAACCGTTGTAAATCATTGCCGCATAACGGGGAACCAGTGAGTCCCGCAGGTTCATCACTTCACGATCCATGGTGATCTGTTCAACGGCACGGTGTGCTTCCTCAAGGATAGTGCCACCGGGAGTTTCATAGATGCCACGGCTCTTCATGCCGACGTAACGATTTTCCAGCAGGTCAACTCGACCGATGCCGTGTTTGCCCCCCAGTTGGTTCAATTTTGCCAGCAGATTGGCCGGGGAGAGACGTTCGCCATTAATAGCAACGGCATCCCCTTTTTCGAACTCAATCTCAACATATTCCGGTTGATCAGGGGCATCTTCGGGGGCTACAGTGAGAACATGCATCTCTTCCGGAGCTTCGGCCCAGGGATTTTCCAGAACATCCCCCTCAAAGGAGATGTGGAGCAGATTGCGGTCGGAACTCCAGGGGAATTTTTTGCTGGTTGGAATTGGAATCCCATGTTTCTTGGCGTATTCCTCAAGGGCGGTACGACTGTTCATATCCCATTCGCGCCACGGTGCAATCACTTTGACTGCTGGGTCAAAATGGTAGTAAGCGATTTCAAAACGGACCTGATCGTTCCCTTTTCCGGTCGCTCCGTGAGAGACGGCATCAGCACCCTCTTTGGCAGCTATATCCATCTGCGCTTTGGCAATCAAGGGCCGGGCAATGGCGGTACCGAGGAAATAACGACCTTCGTAGATCGCATTGGCACGGAACATCGGGAAGAC
>JAOZMV010000190.1 GCA_029934095.1 Desulfuromusa sp.
TTACCATCTGCTGCAAAAGAGATTGAACCGGTAATACCTTCGAGAGGCTTATCCATATTGTGTAGATAGTCAGCCGCTTTTTTGGTGTCAAAGCTCTGATTGTGCTCCATGGCATGAATGATAGCTCGCATGCCATCAATGTTCATCAGTCCCCAGATTGATGGTGGCATCATGCCATATGTGCGCTCGTAGTCAGCAATGAAAGTCTTGGCAATTTCATAGGGGAGAGCCTCTGGTGATGGAACGTTGATAATAAGAGCACCCTTAGCTGAAGAACCAGCCAATTTGGCAAAATCAGCGTTGTCATTAGCGTCGCCACCAATGAAATCAGCTTTAATTCCCAGAGCCTTTTGTTGTGCCCGTAATTGACCACCATCACTGTAATAACCGGCGAAGAAAATAACGTCTGGTTTTTTTGATTTGATGTTGGTCAGAACCGGGGTGAAATTCTGGGAGTCTGCTTTGATCTTGGCGTAAGTAACAACATTGCCACCCGCTTTTTTGATTTCAGCGACAGTTGCTTCGGCTAACCCAGCAGCATAGCTGGAGAAGTCAGAGATAACCGCAATGCGTTTGTAACTTTTGACGTTAACCATGTAGTTAGCGGCAAAAACAGCTTCTGCACTGTTCGGGAATGAGTTACGCAGAAATGTCCAGTAGCCATGCTCGGTCAAGCTGTCAGCGGTACCATCAGATGTTTGCAGGACGCCAGCATTGAAGTAAGTTTTTTGAGCAGCTTCGGCACAGGTTGAGGTGTAAGAGCCGATAACCATGGAAACACCCTTGTTGACAAGATCCTTAGCACAGATAGCTGCTGCCATTGCTGTCCCTTGGTCGTCACAGGGGATAACTTCAATTTTTTTGCCCATAACGCCACCTTTGGCGTTGATTTGCGCGGCTATCAGACGTACACCGTTCTCGATTCCCTGGCCTTCGTTGGCATAGCTGCCGGTAATTGGAGCTTGAACCCCGACCTTGAGGGTGTCAGCCCAGGAGAGGCCAGCCATCAGGGCGATGGTGCAGAGAGCTAGCAGGATGTTGCGAATTGTTCTTTTCATGTGTTCCTCCTCGTTGGATGGTTGAAAACAATGTTATATGAAAGACTACCTTTCCATTCTTGATCGGTCAATTGAATTGCCCGACTATGATACGGTATTTCATTAAAATAACAGAAAACCACAATCAATGCTTGTTTAAACCAAGCATTTGTTTGAGTGCGTGTTGAGCGATCCCGGGGTTTTCTTTGAGACGGCGTTTCGAATAGGGGAGCCAGTCTTCGCCATAGGGAACGTAAATTCGTAATTTATGACCGCCAGCAAGGATGATTTCACGCAACTCTTCATCGACGCCGAGCAACATTTGAAATTCATATTGGTCTGGCTTCAATCCCAGTTCACGAATCAGTTTCATCGATTCAAAGATCAAGAGTTCATCGTGGGTCGCAATGCCAACGTAGGCACCCTGTTTAAAGAGCAATTCCAGAGATGCCATAAAATTGCCATTGATTGCTTCTGGGTTTTTCCAGGCATCTTTGCGTGATTCGATATAGATCCCCTTGCAGAGCCGATAGTTTTGAAAGCCGTCACCCAGGTCGATAATATCTTGCGGCGTACGGCGTAAGTAGCCCTGGAAAGCCGTGCCAACATGACCGGGGAATTCTTCACGCAATTTGCGGAAGAATTTAAAAGTGACATCGGTGACCGGAACATCTTCAATATCGATACGGACAAAATTATCCAGATTTTTGGCTTCAACAACCAACTCACGAATAATGTCAAAGCAGCGATCTTCGTCGAGGAGCAGTCCCATCTGGGTCGGCTTGATCGACAGGTTGGCATCGAGTTTTTCACGATCAATCGTTTGAAGAATTTCGAGCCCATCATTCTTAAATGCAACTGCCTGCTCAAAGTCGGTAATAAACTCACCAAGAATATCGATGGTGGTCATTATCCCCTGCTGATTCAGATCTTTTGTGACCTGCACGGCGTCAGCCAGTGTCGATCCGGCAATGTAGCCTTTGGCGAAATGGCTGACAATCGGCTTGGGGACGTGCATGATCGTTTTTGATACAACATAGTTAAATAGTGACAATTTTTTACTCCGTAAAAAATAGGTTCAAGGAATCAGGTTCAAGGTTCAAGATCCAAAGGTTTAAAAACCTTGAACCTGACACCTTGAGCCTTGTTCCTGATGCGGAATAGATATCGGACTATTCCGCATCCAAAAACGGATATTCAAATGTCTCTGGCGGTACAAAGTTTTCCTTGATTGCGCGTACCGAAGCCCAGCGCATCAGGTTCTGTTTGCTGCCTGCTTTGTCGTTGGTGCCCGAGGCGCGTCCTCCACCAAAGGGTTGTTGACCGACAACAGCACCGGTCGGTTTGTCGTTGATGTAGAAGTTACCCGAGGCATTTTCCAGCTTTGCAAGTGCCAGGCTGATTGCTGGACGTTCCTGAGCAAAAATGGCACCGGTCAAGCTATAGGGAGAAGTCTGGTCACATAACTCCAGAGTTGTTTCGTAGTCGGCATCCGGGTAGCAATACATCGTCATGACTGGGCCGAAGATCTCCTCTTCCATAGTTTTGAAGTGGGGATCAGTTGTGGTGATGACGGTTGGCTCAATAAAGAACCCCTTACTATCATCATAGCCACCACCGATGACGATCTCAGCGTCTTTAGCTGCAGCAGCATAGTCGATATATCCGCTGATGGTTTTGAATGCAGCTTTGTCGATGACGGCATTGAAGAAGTTACCAAAATCACAGACATCACCCATTTTAATGCGATCGGTTTGAGCCTTTAGTTCACTCAGAACCGGTTCCCAGAGGGATTCGGGAATGTAGGCACGGGAGGCTGCTGAACATTTTTGTCCCTGGTACTCAAAGGTGCCCCGAACAATTCCCGTTGCCAGGGCTTTGACATTGGCAGAGGAGTGAGCAAAGACAAAATCTTTACCACCCGTTTCACCGACGATACGTGGATAGGTTTTATATTTGTCCGCAGCAATGTTGTTGCCGATCTGTTTCCACATGCTCTGAAAGACCGGAGTACTACCGGTAAAGTGGATACCGTTGAAGTCGGGGCTGTCGAGACAGACATTGCCGACATCACTGCCAGAACCAGGAACAAAGTTAAGTACGCCGTCTGGCATCCCTGCTTCCTGAAACATCTTCATCAGGTGATAAGGTGCATAAACAGCAGAGGATGCCGGTTTCCAGACCACAGTGTTGCCCATGATCGCTGGTGCGGTGGGTAGATTGCCGGCAATTGCGGTAAAGTTAAATGGTGCAACAGCAAAGACAAACCCTTCAAGGGGGCGATGCTGAACATAGTTCCAGATTGGTGACGGTGAGTGAAGCGGTTGGTCTTTATAGATTTCCTGAGCAAAATAGACATTGAAACGGAGGAAATCGATCAACTCACAGGCGGCATCAATCTCAGCCTGAAAAGGGCTCTTGCTGATATTGAGCATGGTGGCTGCGTTGATCAGGAACCGATACGGTCCCGCTAACAGATCTGCTGCTTTTAAGAAGATCGAAGCTCTTTCTTCCCAGCGCAGACTTTGCCAGACTGGCTTGGCAGCCATGGCGGCATCAATCGCCATCTGTACTTCTTTGGCACCGGCCTTGTGGTAACTCCCCAATTCAATGGAATGATCATGGGGGCAGGCAATTTTAGCCAGATTTCCGGTACGGACT
>JAOZMV010000191.1:0-66 GCA_029934095.1 Desulfuromusa sp.
AAAACCGGAGTTGCGGTGACTCCCGGGGTTGATTTCGGCGCAGGTGCCGAGGGTTTTTTACGCTTT
>JAOZMV010000191.1:76-3696 GCA_029934095.1 Desulfuromusa sp.
GCGTGAGCTTGGGTTCGGGGTACATTTTGAACCCAAGGGGGCATTTTATGTCCTTGCCGATGCGCGACATATCGATAGCAACTCACAGAGACTGGCTCTAGATATCCTTGAAAAAACCGGAGTTGCGGTGACTCCCGGGGTTGATTTTGGAGCAGGTGCCGAGGGTTTTTTACGTTTTTCCTATACTCGACCGTTCGATGAAATTGTTACCGCACTGGAACGGATTGAGGTTTATTTGCGCCAACGGGGACATTCTCGCGATAATGTCTGAGAGTCAGTTGCCCCACCTTGCTAACACATTATAAATCCTGAAAAAGGAGTTTTTATGCTTATTGTCATGCACCATCATGCTACCAAAGAACAAGTTGATCATATTATCGCTGCAGTTGAGGCAATGGGGCTGACGGCGGAACCGATTCCGGGGAGTTTGCGGACGGCTATCGGAGTGCTTGGAAATCAAGGCTATGTCGATGATTCTACTATTCGTACTTTGCCGGGTGTCCGTGAAACCATTCATGTCAGCAAACCCTATAAAATGGCGTCACGTGATTTTCACCCGGTTCCTTCGGTGATTGATGTCGCCGGGGTTAAGTTCGGCGATGGTCAAAAGCCGGTGATCATTGCCGGACCGTGCTCGATCGAAACTGAAGAACAGATGCTGACTGCCGCTGAGCAGGTCAAGTCGGGAGGTGGTCAAATGTTGCGTGGTGGAGCTTTCAAACCGCGGACTGGGCCCCACTCATTTCAAGGGCTTGGAATTGAAGGTTTGAAATATCTGCAACAGGCTGGCAAAGAATACAACTTGCCAGTGGTGACCGAAGTGATGCGGATAGAGCAGCTGGATGCGGTCTGCCAGCATGCCGATATGTTGCAGATCGGTGCCCGTAATATGCAGAATTTTGATCTACTCAAAGAGGTTGGTAAACTTAACCATCCGGTTCTGCTCAAGCGGGGCATGAGTGCGACAATTGAAGAATTTCTTGCGGCAGCAGAGTATATTTTGTCTGAGGGGAATCGAAATGTTGTCCTCTGCGAGCGCGGCATCCGTACCTTTGAAACGGCAACTCGTAACACCCTCGATTTGTCCGTCGTCCCGCTGGTTCGTGAGTTGAGTCATCTGCCGATTGTCGTTGATCCAAGCCATGCAACCGGTAAGCGGATGCTGGTGCCGGTGATGACCAAAGCTGCTCTGGTTGCCGGTGCTCACGGGGTGATGATGGAGGTTCATCCCAATCCAGCCAAAGCTCTTTGTGATGGCGCCCAGAGCTTATCCGGTGAACATTTTGCTGAGCTGATGCAAGAGATCAATCGTTTATTGGACTTTCTTGGATATCAAGAGTGAGTGGTTCAATAACAAAATCAATGACCTCCTAGGAGTCTGTCGGACTATGCGGGGCGAAGCGAAGATTCGGAGGTTTGAGAACAGATTTTGACACGTTTGCAGGCTCATAGCCATAGCTATGGGGCAAAAAGGAGTCGAAATATGGGCCAAACAACCGGATTTGCAGTCGGCTCATGGATAGTCCGACAGACTCCTAGTCCAGGCCGAGAATTGAACCATCTTCCTGCAAATGCCAACGCTCGGCACTTGGATGTTTCGGTAGCCCCGGCATCCGCAAGATATCTCCGGTGAGAACTACCAGAAAACCGGCTCCGGAATTGATCTGGATACCACGCACGGTGATATTGAAATCGCGTGGACGACCGAGCAGATTGGGATCATCTGATAGAGAACCCGGGGCTTTGGCGATACAAACCGGTAGCTGGTCAAAACCGAGTTGTTGTACCTGCCGCAAATCTTTGGCCGCCTGTTTGGTAAAAGCAACATCGTCAGCACCATAGATCTCCCGGCAGATGATTCGCACCTTCTCTTCGACGGGGAGGTCGAGAGGGTAGAGGGGGCGATAAGGTTGGCTCTGGTTGGCGACCTGCATCACTTGCTCGGCCAGTTCGATCGCTCCTTCGCCTCCGCTGGCATAATGATCGCAAACGGCAAAGGGGGTGTTCAGTTCCTGACAGCGGGCTTTGATCAACGCCAGTTCCGCGGTGTTGTCCCCGGTAAAGCGGTTGAGAGCGACCACCGGTTGCTGGTTGAACTTGCGTACGTTCTCGATATGTTTGTCGAGATTGGCCAATCCTTGACGTAGCGCCGGTAAATCTTTTTCACCGAGGTTTTTCTTTGATTTTCCACCATGAAATTTTAGTGCTCTGGTGGTGGTCACCAATACGACCGCCTGTGGATCAAGATTGCCGAGTCGGCACTTGATATCAAAGAATTTTTCTGCCCCCAGGTCGAATCCGAATCCGGCCTCGGTGATAACCCAGTCGGCATGATGCTGCGCCATTTTGGTCGCCAGAATACTGTTGCAGCCGTGGGCGATATTGGCAAAAGGGCCGCCATGTACGAATGTCGGTACCCCTTCTAAGCTTTGCACCAGGTTGGGGTGGATGGCATCGCGTAGCAGGGCGAGCATGGCGCCGGTAGCCTTTAATTGTTTGGCAAAAACCGGTTCGCCGCTGTAAGTAAAGGCAACCAGCGTGTTCTCAAGACGTTGGCGAAACTCATCCAGATCAGATGCCAGGCAGAGCATCGCCATCACTTCGGAAGCGGCGGTGATGTCAAAGCCACCTTCCCGTGGAACCCCTTGTAGTTTCCCCCCGAGCCCCAAGACGATATGGCGCAGACTGCGGTCGTTCATATCGATTACGCGGCGCCAAAGGATTCGGCGTGGATCAATATTTAAATTGTTACCCTGATAAATATGATTATCAATGATTGCCGAAAGCAGATTGTTGGCAGTGGTGATGGCGTGAAAGTCACCGGTGAAGTGCAGGTTGATCCGATCCGCAGGAAGAATCTGGCTGTAACCACCGCCGGTAGCGCCTCCCTTCATTCCCAGGCAGGGGCCAAGGGATGGTTCTCGCAGTGCCAGGCAGACCGATTCTCCCAATTTGGCAAAGGCTTGTCCCAGACCGATAGATGTGGTGGTTTTGCCTTCACCGGCGGCGGTTGGGGTGGTTGCTGAAATCAAAATTAAATGACCCTGTTTAGTGCTCGGCTGCTGCAAGGATTTGATGTGAACCTTGGCCATTTCTCGGCCGTATGGAAGCAGAAAATCTTTATCGATTCCAAGTTGATCGGCAATCTGGCCTATTGGTCTGGGTTGAACCTGTTGGGCAATTGCGGTGTCGCTGAGCATGTCTGACTCCTTTTCAGGAAGGAAATTCTGGCGCCAATGGCATAGGTGTTCTTACCGATCACCACCATGTCCGAATCAGTAAACAGTCTCTTTGGTAAATCAGCAGGGTACCGGTTGATTATATCAAATTCTGTTCAGAGTCGTTATACTGCCGTCATAAACGGCCTGAACCTTTTTCCGGTACAGGCTGTTCCTTCTTATTATATCAGAATATATTCAAACAATATCTGGACATGAAAAACCCGATGCATACAGATGAATCGTTGTGTTATGTGATAAGAAAATTCCTTGACTTAAATGAGTGAGAAACTATTTTGCCTGAACTGATCGCCGATATTGCTGTAAATGTGCCGCTTAAACAGCTGTTTTCTTATCGGGTCCCTGAGCTCCTGATTGATTCTGCTCAAGTGGGAATGCGGG
>JAOZMV010000192.1 GCA_029934095.1 Desulfuromusa sp.
ACTGGATTTTGATTCCAGCATTCCCAGGTTCGATCCCTGGTGCCCCAGCCATTTTTTATTGTAGTTGGTGAACAGAAATTTACAGTCCGGGTTGGTTGAATTTTGCAGCTGGCATAATTCAGCCATTTTGCGTTCTTCCAGCCAGAAAAGGTCTATGATCCGTGGGGATGATTAAACTCTTTGCCGGTAACTCAAATCAGCCGTTGGCCCATGATATCTGTCAGCACCTGAATGTTACTCCGGGAAACGCCAAGGTCAGAACTTTTTCTGATGGTGAGATCCTGGTGGAAATTGGTGAGAATGTGCGTGGCCGTGATGTCTACGTGATTCAATCAACCTCGTCACCAGCAAATCATAATTTGATGGAACTGCTGGTGATGGTCGATGCTCTTAAACGGGCATCTGCTGCACGGATCAACGCGGTTGTGCCCTATTTCGGCTATGCTCGACAGGATCGTAAGGTGGCTCCGAGGGCTCCCATTACCGCAAAATTAGTGGCTGATATGATGTCTGTTGCCGGGATTGACAGGCTTTTGACTATGGATCTTCATGCTGGGCAAATCCAGGGTTTTTTTGATATTCCCGTGGATCACCTCTATGCGGCACCAGTTATGCTTGAAGAAGTCCGTCGGCAAAATTTTTCTGATTTGATTCTTGTGTCTCCTGATGCTGGCGGTACCGAACGTGCCCGAGCATTTGCTAAAAGACTTCATGCCGGTCTGGCGATCATCGATAAACGCCGTAGCGGCCCGAATGTTGCTGAGGTTATGCACATCATTGGTGACGTGCAGGGAAAAAATTGTGTCATTATTGATGATATGATCGATACGGCTGGAACTCTCTGCGCTGCGGCTACTGCTCTCCAGGCACAGGGTGCTGCTGATGTCTATGCTTGTGCAACTCATGGTGTTCTCTCCGGTCCTGCTTTGCAGCGGATCGCTGAGAGCCCACTGAAAAAAGTTTTTGTCACTGATACAATTCCCACCCAGGAAAAACTTGCTCAGTGTGATACCTTGCATAGCTTGTCGGTCAGTCATCTGTTGGCGGAAGCGATCCGTCGCACCCATAATGCTGAATCGGTCAGTTCACTATTTGTATAAAACAGGATTAGTTTCCTTATTTGATGGAGGATAGATAGATGGCTCAGGTAGAATTAAACGTTGAGATTCGTGAGAAAAGCGGGAAAGGTGTTGCCCGTAAGTTGAGAGCAGCAGGAAAATTGCCAGCAGTTGTTTATGGTAAGGATCTTGATGCAACCGCAATTATTGTCAATCCGAAAGAACTTGAAGGTGCCATTTCCGGCAATGCTGGATTGAACACCCTGATCACCTTGAAAGGGGCGGCGGGGCTTGATGGCAAGGTTGTTATCCTGAAAGATTCTAATGTTCATGCGATTAGTCGTGATCTGATCAGTGCTGATTTTTATACGATCAATCTCAAAAAGAAATCCTCTTTTATGGTGCCGATCAATATTATCGGGACCGCTATCGGACAGACAGAGGGTGGCTCTTTGCAGTTGGTGCGGAATGAATTGGAAGTTCTCTGTCTGCCGACCGAGGTTCCACAAACAGTCGATATTGATGTCACTGCTCTTGAGATAGGTGACACGATCCACATTGAAGAAGTTGTGGCGCCTGCTGGGGTTGAACTGGTCCATGATGTTAACTTTACCGTTATTACCTTGAACATTATTAAAGAAGAGGTTGAAGTTGTTGACGAGGACGAGTTGGAAGCAATTGAAGGTGAAGGTGAAGGTGAAGAAGAAGCCGCTGCTGAAGATGGTGATGCTGCAGCTGAATAATATTTGCGAGCGGGGTTAGCGTGAAGTTATTGGTTGGGTTGGGAAACCCCGGCGATAAATATTCAGCCACTCGACACAATATTGGATTTCTGGTGGCTGCGCAGGTTGCTCAGCGTAACCGGATAGTATTGAAAAAAAAAGGGTATCAGGGGGTTTATGGGGTTGGCAGGGCTGCGACCCAGGAAACAACCATTCTCCTGCCACAAACCTTTATGAATTGCAGTGGCTCCAGTGTGAATGCCGCTTATCGATCCCTCGGAATTGAACCGGGGGATTTGATTGTCATCTATGATGACTTGGATCTTCCCTTTGGTCGTTTGCGGGTCAAGGGAGATGGTGGTCACGGTGGTCATAACGGCTTACGAGACATCGTAGCAGTTCTTGGTTGTAAAAACTTTATTCGTTTGCGAGTTGGTATCGGGCGACCGGAACGGGGTGCTGTGACCGGGCATGTACTGAGTCGATTCTCTTCGAATGAACAAAAATTACTTCCCCAGTTACTTGATACTGCCGCAGAGGCGGTTGAAACGATACTATCAAGTGGGACGATCGAAGCAATGAATTCTTTCAATAATTATAATCTGCTGGATTAACTTTAAACACATACACAGAGAGGTAAAGAACAGATGCAACTGCAAATGTGGGCTCCTATCTTAGGAATAATCGGATTTGTGATCGCGATTGTGCTCTATAACATGGTTAAGGCACAACCGGTCGGCAATGAGAAGATGCGTGAGATTTCTGATGATATTCATAATGGAGCCATGGCTTTTCTTGGCCGAGAATACCGGGTTCTAGCCATCTTTATTGTTGTGGTGTTTATTCTGATTGCTATCGCCATGAACATTCAGACTGCACTGGCCTTTTTGGGTGGTGCTGCCTGCTCCATGACTTGCGGGTTTATCGGCATGAAAGCAGCAACCCGAGCTAATGTCAGAACCTGTGAAGCCGCTCGTGCACATGGGCAAGCCAAAGCTTTGGAAGTCTCTTTTAACGGCGGTGCCGTTATGGGATTGGCGGTTGCTTCGCTGGGTCTGGTTGGTGTTGGTGTTGCTTATATTTTCTTTGGTGGTAGCCCCGAAACCTCCAAATATATCACTGGTTTTGCTATGGGAGCTTCCTCCATCGCCCTGTTTGCCCGTGTCGGTGGCGGTATCTATACCAAGGCTGCTGATGTCGGTGCTGACCTGGTTGGTAAGGTTGAAGCCGGTATTCCTGAAGATGATCCACGCAACCCAGGTGTTATTGCTGACAATGTTGGTGATTGTGTTGGTGATACGGCGGGAATGGGTGCTGATATTTTTGAATCGTATGTTGGTTCAATCATTGCGACGATGGCAATTGCAGCCGCTGCCAGTCCAGCACTGCTGGCTAAATTGGGTGTCGGTGCTGAAGTTCAAGCCTCTGCCATGTTGCTGCCTCTGGCTCTGGCGATGATTGGATTGCTGTTTTCCTTTCTGGGAATCGGTTCCATGAAAGTCCTCAAGGGGATGGATCCAGCTAAAGCTTTACACTATACAACCTTTGTTGCTGCCGGTGGCTTTCTGGTCGCTGCTTTTATCTATATTCAGGTTGCCGGTCTTAACACCGGGATATTCTGGGCGATTCTGGCTGGTACCCTGGCGGGTATCGCTATTGGCCAGATTACCGAATACTACACTGCACATGCTCCGGTAAAACGAATTGCTGAGGCAAGTAAGACTGGCCCGGCCACCAATATCATCCACGGTCTGGCTGTCGGTCTTGAATCAACTGCTCTACCAATTGTCATTATCTGTATCAGTATTTTTACTGCAAATTACTTTGCTGGTCTCTACGGCATCGGCATCGCCGCAGTGGGAATGTTGGCAACTGTTGGTGTGACCATGACTGTCGATGCTTATGGTCCGATTGC